>NZ_JBHHMJ010000810.1:0-327 GCF_042136455.1 Stenotrophomonas sp. 3diitr2024 | reverse complement strand
ACCGCGAAAACCCGTCGCGTTCTCGATCGCGAGACGATCGGCCGGCGATTCGACCACGCACAGCTGGCTGCGCTCGCGGCTGCTGTTGGCACAGGTCGGGCACAGCTCGGTTTCGCTGTTGGCGTCCAGCGCATCGCGGATCGCATCCAGCGTGGCCTCTTCTTCGCGGCGCATGTGCTTGGCCAGGAACGCCAGTTGGCGCTTGTGGGCGATGTGGGCGTCGGTGTCGTCGCCTTCCAGGTAGCCGTGGTCCAGCCACAGCACGCGGTCCTGCTGCAGCCAGTCGGCCAGGTCGGCGCTCAGGCTGGCGCGGTCGCGGTCCGGGTG
>NZ_JBHHMJ010000808.1:0-898 GCF_042136455.1 Stenotrophomonas sp. 3diitr2024 | reverse complement strand
AAGGCCATCGCATTGCTGTCAGGCCTGGCCACGGCGGCCGCATCGACCTGCAGCACCAGCACGATCTGCAGGGCCACGCCCGCGTAGTTCAGCCATGGGTGGCTCCAGGCCGGCAGGTGATCCTTCAGCGACAACATCATGGGGGCGAAAACAGGTGGCGGGAACGGGATCGAGGCGGCCAGCGACTGCTGCACGGCTTCGGGCATGCCATCGACCATCGGCGTCCAGAACACGCCCGGGGCGATGGTATTGACGCGGATGCCGAAGCGCGACAGTTCGCGTGCCATCGGCAGCGTCATCGACACCACGCCGCCCTTGCTGGCGGCATACGCGGCCTGGCCGATCTGGCCCTCATAGGCGGCGATGCTGGCGGTGTTGATGATCACCCCGCGCTCGCCATCGATGCCGGCCTCGTTGTGCTGCATGCGGTTGGCGGCGGCCTTGGCGACATTGAAGCTGCCGACCAGATTGACCATCACCGTGCCCTGGAAGCCGGCCAGCGGCATCGGGCCGTCCTTGCCCAGCACGCGGCCGGCGCCGAGGATGCCGGCGCAGTTCATCGCCACGTTCAGGCCGCCGAGGAAATCGTGGGCCTGGTCGATGGCTGCCGAGACGGCCGCTTCATCGCTGACGTTGACGTTGAAATAGCGGGCCTTGTCGGCACCCAGATCGGCAACGGCGGCGGCGCCCTTGGCGTCGTTGAGGTCGAACAGGGCCACCTTGCCGCCCTGGGCGACGAGGTGCTGGGCCACGGCCAGGCCGAGGCCGGAGACGCCGCCAGTGATCACGGCACGTACGGAAGACAGCTGCATTGAACGGTCCTGCAGGTTCGAGAACCGCCGATTCTAACGGAAGCCGTGACCGCCGCTGTTGTGCACTGCGCCGCCGGCGCAGGGCG
>NZ_JBHHMJ010000806.1:0-3969 GCF_042136455.1 Stenotrophomonas sp. 3diitr2024 | reverse complement strand
CCCGCGAGATGCCCCACAGTGCGGCCGTGCCCACCGCGAAACGCGCGCCCTGCGCCATCACCAGGCTGTCGCCACCAGCGCTCTTCAGGGTCGCCAGGCCAATCACCATCAGCGCGCCCAGGGCCAGGCACAGCACCCAGTCCAGCGTGCTGAAAAAGCGGCGCAGCATGTCGCCGGCCCAGCGCAGGAATACTCTCATCGTGCGGGCTCCGCAGGGGCCGGGCGCGGCGTGGCTGGCAGCGTGGCGGCCGGCGCACCCGGCTGCGGCGCAGGCGCAGGCGCGGGCTCCGGCGTGGGTGCACCAATCAGCACCGGATGCTCTCCCACCTGTGCAGCGGCGAGGTCACCGGCCTGGCGCGCGCCCGCGTCTTCGTTGTCGAACGCGGTGGCGCCGATGGCGGTGGTGCCGCGCTCGCTGTCCAGCGGCTGCATGCCTTCGGGCATCTTGCCCAACAGGTAAGCGTCGAACACCTTGCGTGCGATCGGCGCCGCGGCCGAACCACCATAGCCACCACCTTCCACTGCCACCGCAATTGCGATGACCGGGCTGTCCGCCGGCGCAAAGCCGACGAACAGTGCGCGGTGACGCAGATGCATCGGCAGGCTCTTCGGATTCACGGCGGCGGTGCCCTTGCGGCTGATGACCTGTGCGGTACCGGTCTTGCCGGCCATCACGTACGGCGCACCGACGGCCACGCGCCAGCCGCTGCCGCCGGGCCGCATGGTTGCCATCATGCCCTCGCGCACGGCCTGCACGTTGTTGGGATTGGGGCTGACCGGCTTGCTCTCGCCGGGCGGCATCGCCGTCCAGTCGCTGTCGAAGCCTTCGCGCTGCTGGATCACCAGGTGCGGGGTGCGCAGCTGGCCGTCGGCCAGGCCGCTGACGCCGCGCGCCAGCTGCAGCGGGGTGACCTTCCAGTCACCCTGGCCGATGCTGATGTTGACCGTATCGCCGGGATACCAGGCTTCCTTGCGGCTCTTCCGCTTGTAGGCGGGCGACGGCAGGATGCCGCCGATCTCGCCGGTGAGGTCGATGCCGGTCGGCTGGCCGAAGCCGTAGTACTCCATGTAATGGTCGAAGCGCTCGATGCCCAGGTCCAGCGCCAGCTTGTAGTAATAGGTGTTGACCGACTCGGCGATGGACTTGCGCAGATCAGTCCAGCCGTGGCCGCCACGGTGGGCGTCACCCCAGCCGCGCGAGGTGCCCGGCAGGTAGAACATGCCGGTGGAGAGCACCTTGTCTTCCGGGCGGCGCACGCCGGAGTCCAGTCCCGCCAGGCCGATCAGCGGCTTCAGCGTGGAACCGGGAGCGACGCCACCGAGCACCAGGCGGTTGAACTGTGGCCGCGACGGGTTTTCGTTCAAGGCCTTGAAGTCGGCATGGGAAATGCCGTTGACGAACAGGTTGGGGTCGTAGGACGGCAGGCTGACCATCGCCAGCACTTCGCCAGTGCGCGGATCCATCGCCACCGCCGAACCCTCCTGGTCGCCGAACGCGGCCACCATCGCGCGCTGCAGGTCGGCGTCGATCGACAGCCGCAGGTCGGCACCGGACTGCGCGGCGACGCGGCCGATGGTGCGGATCGCGCGACCCTGCACGTTGGTCTCGACCTGCTCGTAGCCGACCTTGCCGCGCAGCTGCTGCTCGTAATAGCGTTCCAGGCCGGACTTGCCGATGTGGGTCAGCGCGGCATTGCCTTCGCCGAGGATCTCCAGATCCTTGTCATCAACGCGGCCGACGTAGCCGATGATGTGCGCGAACAGATCGCCATAGGGATAGCGCCGGGTCAGGTAGGGTTCCAGCTCGACCCCCGGGAAACGCCAGCGGTCGACGGCAAAGCGCGCCATCTCCTCGTCGCTCATGCGCAGCTTCAGCGTGACCGGCAGGAACTTGCGGCGCGCCTTGCGCGACCTGTTGAATGCTTCCAGCTCTTCCGGGCTGATGCTGATGATCTTCGCCAGCCCTTCCAGGGTGGCATCCATGTCCTTGACCTTGTCCGGAGTGACGTCCAGGCGGAAGGCCGGCACGTTTTCGGCCAGCAGGCGACCGTTGCGGTCGTAGATCATGCCGCGCCCTGGCACCACCGGCCGCGGCTTGATGCGGTTGGCTTCCGAGCGCGTGGCGTAGACGTCGTGGTCCAGCACCTGCAGCTTGAAGTACCAGCCGCCCAGGCCCAGCAGGCAGACCAGCACGCCCAGGAAACCCAGCGCCGCACGGCGGCGGAACTGCTCGGCTTCGGCGTGCGGGTTCTTGACCTGGCGGCGCGGGATCATGGCTCAGCGCCCGCGCTTGCCGAAGCGCACCGCGTCCAGCAGCACGAACACCAGCGGCCACAGGCCCATGCCCAGCAGAGGCGCCCACCAGTACGACCAGGGCAGGGTCGGCTCATCCACCACGATGTGGACCAGCGCGCTGACGATGCGATCGTTGAACAGCAGGCCGCCGATGGCCAGCATCTGCTGGGACATCGGGAAAAAGCGGATGCGGGCACGGAAGCGCTGCAGGATGAAGGCCAGCATTACCAGCCGCAGTGCCTGTTCGCCCAGCACGCCGCCGTACAGCAGGTCGGCCACCACGCCGCTGGCAAAGGCGATGCCCAGGCCGACGCGCTCAGGAGCTTCGATCACCCAGTACGCCAGCACCAGCGCCAGCCAGTACGGGCGCAGCGGCTGCAGCAGCGCCGGCAGCGGCAGCAGGCCCAGCAGCAGCGCCACCACCAGGCTGGCCGGCAGCACCCACGGGTTGTCGCGCAGGCGGCTCATCGCTGGGCCTCCGGCGTGGTCGGTTGCCGGCCAGCGGCCGGCACTACCGTGGATCCAGCTGGGGGAGAGCCCCCCTCTTGTTGAGGCGCGGGGTTAAGGGAGGATGCGGGGTCAACAGTCCTCGTCTGCGACGAGGGCTGTTGCCGGCCAGCGACCGGCGCTACCGGGGAGCTGACCGGAGCTGGCGTCGTTGCCGCTGGCGCGGCTCCTGCAGACACGCTGGCGCCGGTGGCCGGGCCCCCCGGGGCGGTTTCTTCCAGCTGCAGGCGCAGCTCCGGCGGAATGCGGATCGCCGCGCCCGGGCGCAGCAGCAGCACGTCGCGGCCGCGGTCGAGCTGGGCCGCCGGCTTCAGTTCGCCGACCAGGAAGGCGTGGGTGTCGTCCGGGCGCAGGCCGGTGATGGTGCCGACCGGGAAGCCGGCCGGGAATCGCCCGCCGAGGCCGGAGGTGACGATCTCATCGCCCACTTCCACGCCGGCGCTGAGCGGGATGTCGCGCAGTTCCAGCGTGTCGCCGCGGCCATAGACGATCAGGCGCACGCCGTTGCGGGCCACGGTGACCGGCACCGCGTGGTCGGGATCGGTCAGCAGCAGCACGGTGGAGGTGCCACCGGTGACGCTGATCACCTGCCCCATCAAGCCGCCGGCGTCGATCACCGCCTGGCCGACGTGCACGCCCTCGCGGCTGCCTGCGTCGAGCACCAGGCGCTGCTTCACCGGGTCCAGGTCGATGTCCAGGATCGGCGCCAGCTGCACGTCCAGGCCACTGCGCTCGGCCACGTTCAGCAGTTCGCGCAGCTGGGCGTTGTCCAGCGCGGCGGTCTGCAGGCGAGTCAGGCGCGCGTTGGCCAGCAGCAGCTGGTTGCGCAGTTCACGGTTTTCGGTGACCAGCTGGGTATGGCTGGCGGCGGAATCCTTGACCTGGTTGCCGAGCTTGCCGGGCAGGCCAGCCAGTGCCCATACCGGCTGTACCAGGCTGTTGGCCTGCTCGCGCAGGCGTGCCAGCCAGCCAGCCTGGTCATCGAGCACGATCAGGGTGATGGCCAACGCGAGATAGGCCAGCAACCGCAGGGGGCTGGCGGCATCACCGGATCGGGAGGCGACGGGAGGACCGGCGTAGGGCGGCACGGCAACGATTCAACTGGCAGAAGGCGGAAGGGAAACACGCGGGCGCCCCGCCGGTGCCGGCCCGCCATCACGGCGGGCC
>NZ_JBHHMJ010000801.1:0-320 GCF_042136455.1 Stenotrophomonas sp. 3diitr2024 | reverse complement strand
CCTCGGCCGCCTGGCGCAGGCGTTCGGCCTCCTCGGCCTGCATCTGCGCCTGCATGCGCAGCTGCTCGGCTTCCTGGCGGGCACGGGCGGCATCGCGGCGGCTGGCCTCGATCAGCAGAGGATTCAAGTCATGACGGTGGTCAGCGTTGAACATGCGCTTGCCGGGAAGATCCCGGAAGGCGGCGAAGTCACGGTACGCGGATGGGTGCGCACGCCGGACGGCAACACCGGCACCTTCGAGGTGTGGGGCAAGCGCAAGGGCGACATGGCGCGTGCGGTGATGTACATGGCGATCCGCTATGAGGGTGGCAAGGATGCGG
>NZ_JBHHMJ010000799.1:0-4588 GCF_042136455.1 Stenotrophomonas sp. 3diitr2024 | reverse complement strand
GTCAGATCCGTTTTCCGAAGGAAAACGGATCTGACCCCGGAATTTCATTCGATATCTGACAGATTTCATCCACTCATGGCGTGGATCTACTGGCCGCCGGCCAATTGTCGAAGGCGGGGCACTGTGGGTTTGCGGGGTGTGAGCCGCATGGATGCGGCGACCAAGGCTACATGGACGTACTTGCGCCGTCCCCGCACACCCACAGTGCCCCGCCATCCCACGGAATGCCAGCTTTCGCTGTTGACGTTGCTGTTGCCTCTGCAGGTGCAGGGCGCAGCCCTGCCGAACACCCCTTACAGCGGCAGGGGCGCCTGCGCCGG
Source organism: Stenotrophomonas sp. 3diitr2024 (assembly GCF_042136455.1). Classification (NCBI taxonomy): domain Bacteria; kingdom Pseudomonadati; phylum Pseudomonadota; class Gammaproteobacteria; order Lysobacterales; family Lysobacteraceae; genus Stenotrophomonas; species Stenotrophomonas sp. 3diitr2024. The sequence continues at coordinate 4,268 of NZ_JBHHMJ010000799.1, read as the reverse complement.
ATCGATCCGGCCTTCGCCGCGGGTGATCTTCTTGAACTCGGCACGGCTGACCGACACGTAGCGCTCGTTGCCACCGATCTCCACCTGCGGGCCGTCCTGCACGGCGTGGCCATGCTCGTCCACGCGCACGGTCATCGTCGCCTTCTTGCCGCTGTGGCAGATGGTCTTGATTTCCTGCATCTCGTCGGCCCAGGCCAGCAGGTACTGGCTGCCTTCGAACAGCTCGCCGCGGAAGTCGGTACGCAGGCCGTAGCACAGCACCGGAATGCGCAGCTGGTCGACGACCTCGCTGAGCTGCCAGACCTGGGCGCGGGTCAGGAACTGCGCCTCGTCCACCAGCACGCAGCCCATCGGGCCGTTGGCTGCCAGATCCTGCTCCACCCAGCGCTGCAGGTCGGTATCGCGGTCGAAGGCCATGCCGTCAGCGCGCAGGCCGATCCGCGAGGCAACCACGCCGGCGCCGGCACGATCGTCCAGGCGTGGGGTCAGGATCGCCACCCGCATGCCGCGCTCGCGGTAGTTGTGCGCGCTCTGCAGCAGGGTGGTGGTCTTGCCGGCGTTCATCGCCGAGTAGTAGAAGTAGAGCTTGGCCATCGGCCAATTCTAGTCGCCACCCGGCCCGCCGTCGCGGATCGGCCGTGGCCGGGCGATCACGTGCCGGCTGTCGCGTACCCCGGTGCCAGCAGCGCCGAGGCAACGATGGCCTGGCCGGCGTGGCTCATCGCCCCGATCTGGCCAGCTCCTCGTCCTGCCATTGCCGGTAGGCCACCGGGTCCCAGTAGCGCGCCAACTGGTGCTTTTCCGGTTGCAGCACACGGGCCCCCGCATCGCCACGGCCCTGGCTGCGCATGGCGCCGTTCCAGCCGGCGCGGCTGCCGGTCTGCCGCATGCTGCCGGCCCGCAGTTCACGTTCCAGCCGCGGCGTCGCGGCCGGATCGCCGAACTCGGCATACAGCGCGCGGCCCTCGCGCACCGCGCGCTCGCGCTCGTCGGCGGACAGCGCCTCCCAGAAGCGTTCGCGCTGTACCACCAGCCACTCGGTGCCGCGCTCGGCCGCCAGGTCCATCCATGCATAGCCCAGGGCGCGGTCGACCGGACCGCCTTGCCCGTTCCAGAGCATGTCGGCCAGCGCTGCCTGTGAGAGCTTGTCGCCGTAGCGCGCGGCATTGCGGAAGTCGTTGCGGGCCTCTTCGTGGCGGCCCCGCTCGCGGGCCTGCATGCCGAGCCCACGGAAGCGCAGGTCCGGATGGTAGACGAGGAACTCGTGCGACTGCAGCACGATGGTTTCATAGGCGTCGGCAGGCGGTGCCGGGCTGGACCCGGCCGCAGGCACGGCCAGCAGGCCCAGCAGGCCCAGCAGGGTAGCCACCAGCGGGCGGGCGATGATGTTCAAGGACATGGACCACGCTCCTGTGTTCCGGAGTCGACTCAATACCTTAGGGCCAGGCGTCATGCAAGTCAGGTCGGCCCGCCGGCACCCCGCTACAATCCTGTCCCCATGCACGGTCTCAATCCCCCCCAAGCCGCCGCCGTCCTGCACATCGAAGGCCCCTTGCTGGTGCTCGCCGGCGCCGGCAGCGGCAAGACGCGGGTGATCGTGGAGAAGATCGCCCACCTGATCGGCAGTGGCCGCTATCCGGCGCGCCGCATCGCGGCGATCACCTTCACCAACAAATCGGCCAAGGAAATGCGCGAGCGCGTGGCCAAGCGCCTGCGCGAGCAGGATGCCGACGAGGTGACCATCTGCACCTTCCATGCGCTGGGCCTGAAGTTCCTGCAGATCGAACACGCCGCCGTGGGCCTGAAGCGTGGATTCTCGATCTTCGATGCCGACGATGCCGCTGCGCAGATCAAGGACCTGATGTATGGGGCCAAGCCCGACGACATCGAGGACATGAAGAACCTGGTGTCGCGCGCCAAGAACGCCGGCCTGTCGCCCGAACAGGCGATGGCCGCCGCGCGCAGCAACCGCGAGAAGGAAGCGGCCAGTGTCTACGAGCGTTACCAGCTGCGCCTGACGGCGTTCAACGCGGTCGACTTCGATGACCTGATCCGTTTGCCGGTGCAGATCCTGGAGGAAAATCCGGAGATCGCGCTGGCCTGGCGCGAGCGCATCGGCTACCTGCTGGTGGACGAATGCCAGGACACCAACGACGCGCAATACCGCCTGCTCAAGCAGCTGGCTGGTGAGAAGGGCAATTTCACCTGCGTGGGTGACGATGACCAATCGATCTACGCCTGGCGTGGCGCCAACCCGGAAAACCTGCAGCAGATGGGGCGTGACTACCCCACGCTGGAAATCATCAAGCTGGAGCAGAACTACCGCTGTTCCAACCGCGTGCTGCGCGCAGCCAACGCGCTGATCGCCAACAACCCGCACGAGCACCTGAAGAAGCTGTGGAGCGACCAGGCCGACGGCGAGCGCATCCGGGTGTGGGAATGCCGCAACAGCGAGCATGAAGCGGAAAAGGTGGCCGCCGAGATCGCCTTCGTGGCGCAGTCGCGCAACGTGCCGTGGAGTGACTTCTGCATCCTGTTCCGCGGCAACTTCCAGTCGCGGCCGCTGGAAAAGGCGATGCAGCTGCTGCGCATCCCCTACCACCTGACCGGCGGCACGATGTTCCTGGAACGCCAGGAAGTGAAGGACACGCTGGCCTGGCTGCGGCTGTTGGTGAACCCGGACGATGACACCGCGTTCATGCGCGCGGTGCAGTCGCCCAAGCGCGACGTGGGTGCCGGTACGCTGGCCAGGCTGGCCGAGCTGGCGCAGGAAAAGGACATCCCGATGGCGCATGCCGCCGAGTCGATCGGTGCGCTGCAGCAGCTGCCACCGCGCGCGGCCAACAGCCTGGCGCGGTTCACCGACATCCTGCGCGACCTGCGCGCGCAGATGCGCCAGGTCAGCTCCGGCGACATGATCCGCAAGGTGGCCAAGGAATCGGGCCTGCTCAGCGAACTGCGCCAGCAGGCCAAGGAAGAGGCCAGTTACCAGCGCCGCGCCAACAACATCGAGGAACTGGCGCAGTGGTTCGAGGGCGGCCCGCGCGGCGCCACCGCGGCCGACCTGGCCGGCCAGCTGGCGCTGCTGTCGCGCAGCGACAAGGACGAGGGCGGCAACCAGGTGCGCATGATGACCATGCACGCCTCCAAGGGCCTGGAATTCCCGTACGTGTTCATCGTTGGCTGCGAGGACGGCGTGCTGCCGCACCAGGTCAGCCTGGACGAGGGCAACCTGCAGGAAGAACGTCGCCTGCTGTACGTGGGCATCACCCGCGCCAAGATCCAGCTGTGGATGAGCTACAGCAAGCTGACGCGCAAGTTTGGCGAGCATGTGCGGCTGAAGCCGAGCCGGTTCTTCGACGAAATTCCAGCCGAGGAGATCCAGCGCGACGGTGCCGACCCGGTGGCCGATGCGGCGCGCAAGAAGGAACGGGCGAGCGCGGGGTTGGCGGCGATCGAGGCGTTGTTCGACTAAGGCGCTCCAACGGCGCCGCCGCTCCGTGGTGGAGCACGCGTTGGTTCGGTGGCTGGCCGGTCGGGGTGGGTTCGCGGGGGACGCCGTGACCCCGTCCCTGAAGTGACCCCCGGGCGTGTCCTTCCACGGCAATGCAAAGAAAATCAAATTCAACAGCCGGGGGTCGAGGCAGAATCGGGGTTTCGGCTGGAGGTCTGCGCGTGCATCCGATTGAAAGTGAACGCCTGCGTCTGCGTGCGATCGAGCCCGACCGCGATGCGGTGCCGATGTTGGCACTGTTGAACGATCCGGGCTTCGTGCGCTTCATTGGTGACCGCAACGTACGCAGCGAGGAGCAGGCGCGGGAGTACATCGCGCTGCGGGTGCTGCACAGCTATGCGTTGAACGGGTTCGGCATGTATGCCATCGAGCGCTTGTCCGATGGCGCGTGGCTGGGCAATGCCGGGCTGGTGCGGCGTGATGGCCTGCCGGGGCCGGATATCGGCTATGCGGTGCTCTCGGAATTTGCCGGGCAGGGCTATGCCGGTGAGGCGGCGCGTGCGGTGTTTGCGCATGCACGCGGAGCGCTGGGCCTGCAGGATCTGTATGGCATTACCGATCTGGACAACGTGGTGTCCGGGAAGATCCTGCTGGGCCTGGGCATGCAGGAGCGCGGAGTGATCCAGCTGCCGGGCGTGGACAGCCCGAGCCGGCTGTATGCCACGCCGGGAGCGGCGGAGGTCTGATCCCTGATGATGGCAGGTGCCGGCCGCTGGCCGGCATCCAGGCATCACCGGGTTGCCGGCCAGCGGCC
>NZ_JBHHMJ010000795.1:0-4317 GCF_042136455.1 Stenotrophomonas sp. 3diitr2024 | reverse complement strand
GTCAGATCCCTTTCCTGCGGAAAGGGATCTGACCCCTGCTAATGCCTCACCCACCACAGCAGGCCCAGGCCGGCCAGCAGCACCAGCCCGCCGAAGCTGCGCAGGGCCGGGCTGGGCAGGTCCAGCAGGCGCTCGGCCATGCGCTTCCAGGCGAACGGCGACACGAACAGGAACAGGCCTTCCAGCACCGCGACCAGGCAGACGGCGGCGAACAGATCTTTCATGGGGGACTCCGGAAAAAGCACGGGGCCCGGCGTCTGGCCGGGCCCCGTGGGGTAGTGCCCTGCGACCTCAGCGGTCGTTCTTCAGGTACTGCAGGAACGGGTCGTTCTTGTCGAGCACGATCACGCCATTGCCGTCGGTCATGGAGCCACGGTAGGCCTCCAGGCTGCGGTAGAACGCATAGAACGACGGATCAGCCGAGCCAGCCTTGCCGTAGATGCGGGCCGCCTCGGCATCGCCTTCACCGCGCAGGCGCTGTGCATCACGCTCGGCCTCGGCGATCAGCACGGTGCTGTCGCGGTCGGCCTGGGCACGGATGGTCAGCGACTGCTCCTCGCCCTCCGCACGCAGCTTGGCCGCTTCCTGCTTGCGCTGGGCGCGCATGCGCTCGTACACGTCGTTGATCACCTGGCTGTCAGTCGGCAGGTCCACCTGCTTGATGCGCAGGTCGATCATCTGCATGCCGAGGCCGGCCACCGCCTCGTTGATCCCCTTCAGCTGCTCGGCGATCAGCTCGCTGCGGTCGCCGGACACCAGCTGCTGCAGGGTGCGCGAGTTGATCTGGTTGCGCAGCGAGTCGGTGATGATCGGTGCCAGGCGGGCATTGGCGATGCGCGGATCGCCGCCGGTGGCACGGAAGTAGTCACCTACGTTGGAGATGTAGCCGATGGCGAAGAAGTCGACGCTGACGTCCTTCTGCTCGGCGGTGAAGTAGCGCGCCGGCGCGGTGTCGAGCACCTGGAAGCGGCGGTCGAAGACCTTCACCGTTTCCACCACCGGCACCTTGAAATGCAGGCCCGGCTTGATGTCCGAACGCACCACCTTGCCCAGGTTCAGCACCATGGCGGTCTGGTCCTCACGGACCACGTACACCGAGCCGAGCAGGCCCAGCACCACCGCCACGATCACGGCGATCCAGATAGGACTCTTCATCGGCTGCCCTCCTCACGGCCGCTCGGTCGCCCGGTCGGGCGGCCCACCGGCCGGCCCGGATCACGGGAAGCTTCCACCGCTGCACCCGGCAGCGACGGCATCACCACGTCCGGGTTCGCCACTGCGGCCGGGGCCGAGGTGGTGGGACGGGTATCGCCAGTCATCGGCACGTAGATCAGCTGGCGGCCATCGCCGCCGATCACCTTGCGGTTCTCGCTCAGCACCTGCTGCACGGTCTCCAGCCACAGGCGCTTGCGGGTCACTTCCGGGGCGTCCTTGTACTGGGCCTGCAACAGGCTGAAGCGCTGCGCGTCACCCTCGGCCTTGGACACCACGGCCTGCTTGTAGCCTTCGGCGGTGGTACGGGCGCGCGAGGCCTGGCCCCGGGCTTCCGGCACGACCTTGGCAGCGTAGGCCTGGGCCTCGTTGATCAGGCGTTCCTTGACCTGCTGGGCACCGTTGACCTCGTCAAAGGCCGGCTTCACTTCTTCCGGCGGACGGGCGTCCTGCAGGGTCAGGCCGGTCACGGTCAGGCCGGTCTTGAACGCCTTCAGCAGTGCCTGCAGGCGCTCCTCGGCAGCCACGGCCAGCGGGCCACGGTTGTTCAGTACCGCGTTGAGGTCGGCACGGCCGACTTCCTCGCGCACCGCGCTCTGCGCCGACTGCTCCAGCACCTGGTTGGCATCGACGGTGCCGAACAGGTACTGCTGCGGGTCGTCGATGCGGTACTGGACGTTCAGCGAGACGTTGACGATGTTCTCGTCGCGGGTCAGCACCGGCACCTGGATCGAGAACGTCTTGATCTCGGTGGCGTTGACCTTGGTGACCGATTCGATCGGCCACGGCAGCTTGAAGTTCGGACCGGGCTGCAGGATGCGCGAGAACTGGCCGAAGCGCAGGACCACGCCACGCTGCTGTTCGCCGATCAACTGGAAGCTGGAGAACAGCACCAGCAGCACCACGGCCGCCACCACCCAACGCACGATGCCGCCGTCGAACAGGTCCTTCAGCGGCCCGGGCAAACCGCCCCAGCCACCACCATTGCCACCGCCGCGTGACCCGAACGGCCCGCGTCGATTGTCCTCGGGGCCTTGTCCGCCCTTGTTGCCGCCGGGTGTATTCCAGGCCATGCACGCTCCATCAAGATGTGGGCTGCGGCGCGGGCCCTTCCCGCGGCGCCAGCCGTGAAACCATTACCGATCATACAAGATGGGGCGGATCGGCAGGATCGAAAGGGGGGCAACGGGGTAAGGTGGCGTTTTCCTCGAAGTCAGGCAATGCCGATGGCCCCCACCACCCCGTTCACCGCCTTCCGCATCGAAAACGACGACGCCGGTTACCGCAGCGGCCTGGCCCAGCTCAAGGTCGAAGACCTCAGCCCCGGCCAGGTTCTGATCCGCGCCAACTGGTCCTCGGTCAACTACAAGGACGCCCTGGCCGGCACCGGCAAGGGAAAGATCCTGCGCCGCTTCCCGCTGGTGGGGGGCATCGACGTAGCCGGCACCGTGGTCGCCAGCACCGATCCGGAATGGCGTGAAGGCGACGCGGTGCTGGCCACCGGCTGCGGCCTCAGCGAGACCCGCGACGGCGGCTACAGCCAGTATGTGCGGCTGGAATCGCGTGCGGTGATCGCCCAGCCGGCCGGGCTGAGCCCACGCGAGGCGATGGTGCTGGGCACCGCCGGCTTCACCGCGGCGTTGGCGCTGCTGCGCATGCAGGACAACCGGCAGAGCCCGGAACTTGGACCGCTGGCGGTCACCGGCGCCAGTGGCGGCGTCGGCACGCTGGCACTGTCGATCTTCAGCCGCGCCGGCTACACGGTGCATGCGATCAGCGGCAAAACCGACCAGACCGGTTTCCTGCACGCCATCGGCGCCACCGAGGTGCTGCCGCGTGAGGCCCTGGCCGACACCGGCCCGCTGCAATCGGCGCGTTTCGGTGGGGGCCTGGACAATGCCGGCGGCGCCATGCTCGCCAGCCTGCTGGCGCAGACCGCGCCCTACGGCAGCGTGGTCAGTGCCGGCCTGGCGGCCAGCCCGGCGCTGGACATGACCGTGATGCCGTTCATCCTGCGTGGCGTGTCGCTGCTGGGCGTGTCCTCGGCCAATGCGCCACGCGGGCTGCGCGAGGATGTCTGGGCGCGGCTGGGCAACGAATGGAAACCGCAGCACCTGGACCGCATCTGTACCGCCGAGGTTGGCCTTGATGGCCTGCCGGCCGTGTTCGAGCGGATGCTGGCGGGCGGCTCGCTGGGCCGCACCGTGGTGCGGATCGACTGAACGTAGCAGGCAGGCGACGGACGGCAGATGCGCCCCTCCCGCCGGTAATGAGCCCGCACTACACTGCGGGCATTACATGGGGAACAACATGGCACGCATTCTGATCGTCGACGACTCACCGTCGCAGCTGTTGGGGATACAGCGCATCGTCGAGAAGCTCGGGCACCAGATCCTGACCGCCACCGATGGCGCCGCCGGGGTCGAAACCGCCAAGGCCGAGCTGCCCGACCTGGTCCTGATGGACGTGGTGATGCCCAATCTCAACGGCTTCCAGGCCACCCGCACCCTCGCCCGCGACGAGGCAACCCGGCATATTCCAGTGATCCTGGTGACCACCAAGGACCAGGACACCGACCGCATGTGGGGCATGCGCCAAGGCGCCAAGGCCTACATCACCAAGCCGTTCTCGGAAGACGAGCTGTCCGAAGTGCTGGAGCGCGTGTTCGCCGGGCAGGGCTGAGACGCGCGCGGTAGTGCCGGCCGCTGGCCGGCAATGATGTGTGATTGCCGTATCCTGTAATTTTGAACGTATCATAGTACGTGTTACGAACGAATACATCAAATATTGTACCATCTGTTCTCTTTTGAATGTTGCGTGCTTGGAAATCATTATCTTCTCCAAATCCATAGAAAATAACAGGTACTTTCGCTTGAATTTTTTGAAGTTCTTCATCATCTCCACATGCAATAATGCCTTTTTTCACTTGCAATGCCATCTCTTGGAATGCACTGAATACATCATTGATGTCTGCAAAATAATCTGGATGATCAAAATCAATATTCGTCATAATTGCATAGTCTGGATTATAAGACAAGAAATGACGACGATACTCACAAGCTTCAAATACAAAATACTTACTATTTTCTACCCCATGCCCTGTTC
>NZ_JBHHMJ010000791.1:0-18106 GCF_042136455.1 Stenotrophomonas sp. 3diitr2024 | reverse complement strand
GCTCGGCTGCGGTTGGGTCCAGGCGAGAAGCGCAGCCGAGCGTCGGCTCGGCTCTACAGGAACGTGTCGCAGGAACTGTTGCGTGATGGGGCGCGCGCGGCCCGGTGTCAGCCGGGCGGGTGTTGCGGCGGTGGGCTCTGCGCCAGTTCCACCCGCGGCCGGGGCAGGTCGTGCAGCTGCATGAAGCGCGCCGCGTCGACCGGGCGGCCGAGCAGATAACCCTGCAGGAAGTCGCAGCCCAGGCGCTCCAGGTAGGCGCGCTGCGCGGCGGTTTCCACGCCCTCGGCGACGATGTCCATGTCCAGTGCATGGCCCAGCGCCACGATCGCCGAGACGATCACCACGTCCTCCGCACTGTGTTCCAGGTCACGCACGAACGCGTGGTCGATCTTGATCTCCGTGGCGGGCAGCCGCTTCAGGTACAGCAGGCTGGAATAGCCGGTTCCGAAATCATCGATGGAGATGCCCACGCCCAGCGCCGACAGCGCCTGCAGCAGGCGAAGGCTGGTATCGGTATCGCGCATGACCGTGCTTTCGGTGATCTCCAGCACGAGGTGGCGCGGGGCAATGCCATAGCGTTCGATCACTTCACGCACATCCTGCAGCAGGTGTGGCGAACTGAACTGCACCGGCGACAGGTTCACCGACATCGACCAGCCTTCATGCCCGGCGTCGCGCCAGCGCCGCAGCTGCTGGCAGGCCTGGTCCAGTGCCCAGCGACCGATCTCGTTGATCGCGCCGCTGCGTTCGGCCAGGCGGATGAAGCGGTCCGGTGGGATCAGTCCGTGCTCCGGGTGTTTCCAGCGGATCAGCGCTTCGGCACCGGCCACCTTCTGGGTGGCCACGCGGATCTTCGGCTGATAGTGCAGGAACAGCTGCTCGCTGCCGATCGCACGGCGCAGGTCGGCCAGCAGCCGGAACTGCTGCTCGGCACTGTCGTTCATCCAGTCGGCGAACAGCACGAAGGCGTTGCGTCCGGATTCCTTGGCCTGGTACATCGCCGCGTCGGCGAAGGCCATCAGCTGGCGCTCGCTGGCAGCGTGGTCGGGGCAGATCGCCACGCCGATGCTGGCGGTCACTTGAAGTTCGTTGTCCGGCAGCAACGGGCCGCTGCCCACCGCCTGCAGGATGCGCCGGGCGAGGGTGGGCAGGTCCTCGTCGTGCTCGATGCGCACCACCAGCACGAATTCGTCACCGCCCAGACGGGCCAGCATGTCGTTGGGCCGGAGCAGCTGGCGGGTACGCTCGGCCACCGCCACCAGCAGTGCGTCGCCGGCCTGATGGCCGTAGGCATCATTGACCTGCTTGAATCCGTCCAGGTCCATGAACATCACCGCGAAACGGCTGCCGCCCTGTTCGGCTTCGGCCAGCGCCTGCACGATGCGCCGCTGCAGCAGCAGGCGGTTCGGCAGGCGGGTCAGCGGGTCGTGCAGTGCGGCCTGGGTCAATTCCTGCTGGGCATCGGTCAACGAGGTGCTCAGCATCGAGTTGCGAAGCCGCAGCAGCTGCGCCTCCACACGCTGGTCCAGCCACGAGACCACCAGCACCACCGCCAGGATCGCAACCGTCAACACCACCACCAGCATCGCCAGCCACTCGCTCTGCAGGCCATCACCGACCGCGGCGCCGCAGATGCTGCCTTCCGGGAAACGCGCGGCGGCCATGCCGGTGTAGTGCATGCCGACGATGGCCAGGCCGAGCAGGCCGGCGGCCGCCAACCGGTCACCGACGCGGGTGCGCTGCGCGCGCAGGCGGAACGCCACGTACAGCGCGGTCCACGAAGCGGCCACCGCCACCACCAGGGAGAGCAGCAGCCAGCCCGGGTCGTAGTGGATCCCGGGCTGCATGCGCATCGCTGCCATGCCGACGTAGTGCATGCCGGCAATGCCGGTGCCCATCAGCAGGGCACCACCGGCCAATCGAGGATGGGGCAGGGTACGCAGTGAGACCAGCCACAGTGCGAACACCGACGAGGCGATCGCCAGGGCCAGCGAGAGCAGGGTGATGGGCAGGTCGTAGCCCAGTGCAATGGGCAGATCGAAGGCCAGCATGCCGATGAAGTGCATCGACCAGACACCCAGGCCCATGGCGAATCCGCCCCCCAGGCGCCACCACCAGGCGGCTGCCCGGCCCGGGGCGGTGACCGTGCGCCCTGCCATGGCCAGCGCCGTGTACGACGCCATCACGGCGACCAGCAGTGAGATCGCCACCAGCCACGGGTTGTACGTGCCTACCAGCATTCGTCAGTCTCCCGGACCTGCCTGTCGACGGAAACCACGGTGGGGCATGCATGAGGCAGGCCAACGCGAACGGGCGCCGGCCAGGTGCGGCATCCCCCCGGTTGCCGCGCATTCACTCTAACGCGCAGACCGGGGGGGACTTCAAGCGGCAATACGTGATGACCGGGTCAGCGTGTGACCGCGTCCGCGGCCTGGAAGGCGGCGTCGAACAGGCGCTGTACCGGCGGCCCCATTTCCCCGGCCAGCAGCGCCAGGAGGAACAGGCCCAGCAGCAGCGAAACCGGCAGGCCCAGCTGGATCGGGTTCAGCGCAGGGGCGGCTCGCGCCAGGACACCGAAGGCCAGGTTCACCGCCAGCATCGCCACGGTCAGCGGGATGGCCAGGGTCAGCGCACCGCGCAGCACGGTCAGCAGGAAGGTCGGAGCGATGCTGAAGAAGGCATGGGGATCCGGCAGCGGGGCGCCAATCGGCAGCGCGCGATAGCTGTCCACCAGCAGCGAGATCAGCGCCAGGTGGCCGTTGGCGGTGAAGAACAGCAGCCCGAACAGCAGATAGAACCACTGTCCGATCACGCCGGAGGTACCACCGCGCAGCGGGTCGCTCATCTGCGCGAAGGCCAGGCCGGTGCCCTGCGCGATCAGTTCGCCCGCCATCGCACCGGCTTCGAACACAAGCCGCAGCAGGAAGCCGATGGATACGCCGATGGCCAGCTCGCGCGCGATGGTCAGCACCGTGGCGGCGTCGAAGCCGGTCCAGTCCGGCACCGGGGGCAGCAGCGGTGCCAGGGCGATGGCCAGGGTGCCAGCCAGCACCACGCGCACCCGTGACGGGACGGCGCGGGTCCCGACCATGGGCATGGCCATGGCCACAGCGCCGATGCGCAGCATGGTCCACAGTACGGTGCCGATCATGCCGAAGGCCTGAAGGCCGTCGGCAGCCATCTGGGTGGCGGCGTCCATCGAAGCGCGTGTCCTAGCCGATCAGGTGCGGAATTCGCTGGAACAGCAGCGTGGTGAATTCAACCAGGTGGCCGATCAGCAGGCTGCCCAGTGCGAACAGCACCGCGGTCAGCGCTGCAGCTTTGGCGACGAAGGCGATGGTCGGTTCATTGAGCTGGGTCGCGGCCTGCACGACACCAACCACCACGCCCACCACCAGTACGGTGAGCAGCAGCGGGCCGGCCACCCACAACACGGTGATCAGGCCGCCACGCAGTTCAGTCAAGGCAAGTTCGGGAGACATTCGGATTCCATCTGCTCATGTAGAGTCGAGCCCTGCTCGACTGCGCGTTACGGGGGATATCAGGCCGGATTGAAGCTCGCCGCCAACGTACCCACGGTCAGCACCCAGCCATCGACCAGCACGAACAGCAGGATCTTGAAGGGCGCCGATACCAGCATCGGCGACAGCATCATCATGCCCATCGACATCAGCACGCTGGCAACGACCAGGTCGATGATCACGAACGGGATGAAGATCAGGAATCCGATCTCGAAGGCGGTCTTCAGTTCACTGGTGACGAACGAAGCGACCAGCACCGGGAACGGGATCGCGTCGGGGCTGGCGTAGGTGCCATGCCCGGCGATGCCGGCAAAGGTCATCAGGTCGGTCTCGCGGATCTGCGCCAGCATGAAGCCGCGCAGTGGCTGCGTGGTCAGCGTCCATGCGGTCTGGAAGTCGATGTCGCCGTTGAGGTAGGGCGCCATGCCCGCGCTCCACGCCTTGTCCCAGGTCGGCATCATCACCATCGCGGTGAGGAACAGGGCCAGGCCCAGCAGCACCTGGTTGGACGGCGTCTGGCCGGTGCCCAGCGCCTGGCGCAGCAGGCCCAGCACGATGATGATGCGGGTGAACGAGGTCAGCACCAGCAGCATCGACGGGATCAGGGTGATCGCGGTCATCAGCAGCAGGGTCTGCAGCGGCAGGCTGACCGGCTGGCCGCCGATCTTGCCGACGTTGACGTCCGGCAGAGGGGTGGCCGGAGCGCCGGGTGCGGCGAACGCCAGCGCCGGCAACAGGCACAGGGCAAGCAACAGCAGCCACGGCGTCAGGGTGGCGGGACGGGTACGGGGGACACGCATGTCAGGGGTCCTTGCGCAGCCGCTGCTGCAGCAGCTGGGCGAAATTCGGAAGATTCTTGAAGTCCGGCACGCGCACCGGTGCAGGGGGGGGCAGCGGTTCGGGCAGGGTGTGCAGGGTGTTGATGCCGCCGGCGGTGACGCCCAGCAGCAGCTGCTGGCCGTTGACCTCCACCACCACCACGCGCTCCTTGGCGCCGACGCTCAGGCTGGCCACCAGCTTCATGCCTTCGGCCGGACGGAAGCCGCTGCCAGGCATGCGCTTGAGCAGCCAGCCCAGGCCGATCACCAGCGCCAGCACCGCCAGCAGCGCCAGCACCGCACCGAACAGGCTGGGTGCGGCGGCCGCATGCTGGCCGACCTGCGGGCCGACCGGCGCGGCGGCCTTGCCGACCGCCAGCAGGGTGGAGGCCAGCAGGCTCAACGCAGTCTCCGGATACGCTCGCTGGGGCTGACCACGTCGGTCAGGCGCACGCCGAAGCGGTCATTGATCACTACTACTTCGCCGTGGGCGATCAGGGTGCCGTTGACGAACACGTCCAGCGATTCGCCAGCACCGCGCTCCAGTTCCACCACCGACCCCTGGTTGAGCTGCAGCAGGTTGCGGATCGGCAGGCGGGCACGACCGACTTCCAGCGACAGGGTCACCGGCACATCGAGGATCACGTCCAGGTTCAGGTCCGGACCATTCGCCTCATCGGCCTGCAGGCTGCTGAACTGGGCCGGGGTCGGTTCGAGGGCGTCGATATCGTTCATTGCGGGTCTTCCTGGATGACGGGTACGCGCGGGCGGGTGCCCGGCGGATGGGTAGCGGTGATCTTCACGGCGTTCATGCCGTTGGCGATGCCGAACTCGCCGGTGAACACGGGGATGTTCTCCACGCACAGCGGCACCTGCGGGCTCAGCTCGATCGGCAGGATGTCGCCGACCTTCAACTGGGTCAGGTCGCGCAGGGTCATGCGCTTGCTGGCCAGCACGCTGGACAGGGTGACTTCGGCGACGTTGAGCTGCTCACGCAGGGTCTTGCCCCAGCTCTCGTCGCGGTCGTTGCGGTCGCTCTGGATGCCGGCGTCGAGCAGTTCGCGGATCGGTTCCAGCATCGAGTAGGGCAGGGTGACGTGGATGTCGCCGCCACCACCGTCGAGCTCGACGTGCAGGCGGCACACCACCACATATTCGCGCGGGGTCACGATGTTGGCGAAATGCGGGTTGATCTCTGAGTTGATGTACTCGAAGTCGACATCCATCACCGGTGCCCACGCTTCGCGCAGATCGGCGAAGGTCTGCTTCAACAGCAGGTGGATCACCCGCATTTCAGTAGCCGTGAACTCGCGGCCCTCGATGCGGGTGGGGTAGCGCCCGTCGCCGCCGAAGAAATTGTCGACGATGGCGAACACCAGGGTCGGCTCGAACACGATCAGGCCGGTGCCGCGCAGCGGCTTGAAGCGGATCAGGTTCAGGTTGGTCGGTACATACAGCGAGTGCATGTAGTCGTTGAACTTGATCAGTTCGATGCCGCGCACCGACAGTTCGGCCGAGCGGCGGATCAGGTTGAACAGGCCGATCCGCCACAGGCGCGCGAAGCGCTCATGGACCATTTCCAGGGTCGGCATGCGACCACGGATGATGCGGTCCTGGCTGGCGAAGTCGTACGAGCGCGCTTCGCCTGACGGGGGTTCCGCATCGGTCTCGACCGCGCCACTGTCCACGCCGTGGAGCAGGGCATCGATCTCGTCCTGGGACAGCAGATCATTCATCGGTGGGCCCTTACTGGGTCACGAAGCTGGTGAACAGCAGATCGTCGGCGCCGTTGCTGCCGGTCTCGGCCTTGAGTACCTTCTGCACCTCGGCCAATGAGGCGGCCTGCAGCTTCTGCTTGCCGGCGACATCGGCGATCTGGTCCGGGCTGACCTGCGAGAACAGCATCAGCAGGCGCGCACGGATGGCCGGGGCGTGGGTCTTGATCGCTTCCAGCGCGGCCGGGTCGCGGGTCATCAGCTGGACCTCCAGCTGCAGGTAACGCGGGCCGTCGACCGGGCCATTGAGGTTGACCACGAAGGCCGGGTCCAGCGCGAAGTACTGTGCCGGGGCTGGGGTCGCGCTCTTCTTCGGCGCCTGCGCGGTCTTCTCTTCGTGCTTGGACTGGGTGAAGAACCACACGCCGCCACCGGCGGCAGCGGCGGCCAGTACGGCCACCAGCGCGGTGATCAGGATCGGACTACGCGGCTTGGCGGCCTTGTCCTTCTCTGCGGTCTTCTTGGTTTTGTCAGCGGCTGCGGCCACGGGTGAAGCTCCTGAGGGTTGCTTCACCGGGATATGCAAGGGGCGTGCCGAAGGCCGGGCAGCGGGATGCGACGGAATTCCGTCGGAAACCTGTGCCGGTAGGTGCCAACCTTGGTCGGCACGCCTGTCAGGCGTAAGCGTCCAGCAGTCCGCGCTGGCGGATCAACTGCGCCGACGACACGCTGGCCTCGCCCGGCGTCGGTTCTCCGTCGCCGATGATGCCGCTGCCACCGGGCTGGCCCGGCGCATTGCCCTCACCACCCGGTGACTGGTGGCCGACATCGGCGTGGGCCAGCTGGAAGCCCTGTTCGCCCAGCAGCTCGCGCAGGCGCGGCAGGCTGCTTTCCAGCGCTTGCCGCACGTCCACGTGCGGGCTGCTGAAGCTGGCATGCACCTTGTCGCCGTTCAACTGCAGGCGCACGTCGACCGGGCCCATGTCGTCCGGGCTCAGGCGGATGTGGGCGTGGCCGATCTTCTGGTCGGCCAGCCAACCCAGGCGTGCGCCGATGGCCTGGTCGAAGCCATCGTCACCCAGCACGGGTTTCGGCGTCGGCTCGCCATTGAAGATCGCATTGCCGGCGGCGAGCGCCGCCTTGAGGTCCTGTACGGCGGCTGCTGCCGGGGCGTGCAGCAGGGGTGTGCTGGCGCGGTCGCCAACGGCGGCCACGTCACTGCCTTCGCCGCGCTCGCTGCGCTTGCCGGGCAGGATCATCTCCGGCAGTGGCAGCGCCGTGGCATCGTCCGCACTGGTCGCCGCCGGTTTGGCGTCAGCCGCCACTGGGGCTGCGGTTGCCGCTGCCGGCGCGTCTGCGGGCAGTGTCGGGTTCGTGGCGGGGGCAGCAGCAGGCAGCGCGCTACCGTCGCTGGCCAGCGCCGGTGCAGCGGTGGTCGGCAGAGCAGCGGCCGGATCGGCAGGCATCGGCATCGCCAGCACCAGGCCGGCCAGGCCGGGCGGTGGCCACGGGGCGTCCTCGGTCGCGGCGGGCTTGTCCTTCTCGGTGCCGGGTCCCGCTGGGGTCACGGCAACGGGTGGCAGCGACGGCGTTTCAGCAGTTGCCGCTTCGGCGCCCGCATTGCGTTCATCCGGTGCCTGGCCATTGCTGTCGGCAGTCGATGGCGGGCTCGGCGTGGATGGCGTCGGCGTCGTGGCGTTTCCCGCAGACGCGGGCGCGCAGGGCGCACCGCCCTGCAGCAGCTGGCTGAAGTCCTTTCCGCCTTCGCTGCGCGAGGCGCGTGCGGCACTGTTGCTGGTGGCGGGCGTGGCCGTGTTGGCGCTGCTGGCGAGCGGGGCGGGCATCACGAGCGGCCTCCCTGCTCGGCGCCGTCCTGGTCTTCGGCCTGCACCAGGCGTGCACGCCGTGCGCCAATGTCGTCCATCTCGCGCTGGTCGCGGCGGTCGGTCACCACCTTTTCCTGCGCCCGGTAGCTGGCGGCCAGCTGCTCCAGTACCGCCTTGTCACGGCTGGCCAGGATCAGGCGTGCACGCTCGGCCTCCACTTTTTCGCGGTTGCCATTGACCGTGGCCTGCTGCTGCTCGACCGCGCTGTCCAGTCGATCGAGGAAGGCGCGGCGGTTGAGCAACTGTGCCGGGCTGGTCGCCGCCATCTGTGCGTTGGCGTACTCCTCGGCATAGCGGCGCAGTTCGTCCAGTCGCGACAGATGGGTGTCGAGCACGCGCTGGCGTTCGGCCAGGTCGCGGGCGACCGCGTCCTCATGTTCCTGGGCCCGCTTGAGCAGGGGATCGATGCGCTTGGACTGGTTCATGGCTTAACTCTCTTGTTCCACCAGGCGCTGCAGCGCCGCCTGGCTGTGCGGGAGATCTGCGGCCTTGGCAACGTCCTGGCCGAGGAACTCCATGATTTCCGGCCAGCGTTCCAGGGCTTCGTCGGTGGCCGCGTCGTTGCCGCGCTGGTAAGCACCGATCGCGATCAGGTCCCGGTTGGCCGAGTAGGCCGAGACCAGTCGCTTCAACTTGCGGATGCGCAGGCGCCACGGTTCGTCGGCGATTTCCGTGACCACGCGGCTGACCGACGACTCGACGTCGATGGCCGGGTACAAGCCGCTGTCGGCCACGCGGCGCGAGAGCAGGATGTGGCCGTCGAGGATCGCGCGCGCTGCATCGGCAATCGGATCCTGCGGATCATCGCCTTCGGTCAGCACCGTGTAGAACGCGGTGATCGAGCCACGTCCCTTGGCGCCGTTGCCGGCGCGTTCGACCAGTGCCGGCAGCTTGGCGAACACCGACGGTGGGTAACCGCGGGTGGTCGGCGGCTCGCCGACCGACAGGCCGATCTCGCGCTGCGCCTGGGCGAAGCGGGTCAGTGAGTCCATCAGCAGCAGCACGTTCAGGCCCTGGTCGCGGAACCATTCGGCGATGGCGGTGGCACGGTAGGCGCCGTGCAGGCGCGCCAGTGGCGGTCGGTCGGCGGGGCTGGCCACCACCACGGCGCGGCGCAGGCCTTCTTCGCCCAGCGTGGTTTCGACGAAATCGCGTACTTCGCGGCCACGTTCACCGATCAGGCCGACCACGATCACGTCGGCGGCGGTGTAGCGGGTCATCATGCCCAGCAGCGTCGACTTGCCGACGCCGGAGCCGGCGAACAGGCCGACACGCTGGCCGCGGCCGATCGGCAGCAGCGCGTTGATCGCGCGCACGCCCACGTCCAGCGGCTGGGTGATCGGTTCACGCGCCAGCGGATTGATCGACACGCCGGCCATGCCAACATGGCCTTCGGCGCGGATCGGGCCCTTGCCATCCAGCGGCACGCCGTCGCTGTCGATGACGCGGCCGAGCAGGCCTTCGCCCACTTCCACGCCGCCCCGGCGCGCCGATGGCACCACCCGGGCATTGGGCAGCAGGCCATGCAGTTCGGCGCTGGGCATCAGGTAGGTGCGCTCGCCGGCGAAGCCGACCACTTCGGCGTCGACCCAGCCACCATCGACCACTTCCACCTTGCAGCTGGCACCCAGCGGCGCTTCGCAGCCGACCGCCTCCAGGGTGAGCCCGACCGCACGGCGCAACACGCCCTCGCGGATCAGGCCACGACCATGCGCGGTGTCCACGCGCAGGCCATCCAGGCGCCGCGCCAGGCGCAGGTTGCGGGCTACGGCCCAGTCGGCCGGCGGCGGAGTGGTTTGCGGTCCGACGCTCATGCGGTGGCTCCGGTCTGGCGGATCACCCCATCCAGGGCCCCGCGCAGGCGGGCTTCCAGGGTGCCGTCGATGCGCACGGCTTCGGCGTGCACGCGCAGGTCGCCACGGCTGAGGCTGGTATCCGGTACCAGGCGCTGCACCGGTGAAAGGTTCAGCAGCGGGGCGAGGGCAGCGATGTCATCCGGGTGCAGCCGCACTTCAACCTCGCGGGTGCTGCCCCCCACGGCGTCGATCGCTTCGCCGACCAGCTGCGCCAGCAGTGCCGGCTCGGCTTCGTAGGCGCGGCCGACCAGTGCGCCGGCGATGCGCACCGCCAGTTCGCCGAGTGCACCGACCACTTCGTTCTCCAGCCGCACCAGCGGCCGGCTGAAGTTGTCCAGGATCCCTTCGATCTGCGCGGCGAGGCGACGTACTTCGGCCTGGCCCTGGCCGTAGCCGTCGGCATGGCCCTGTTCGAACCCTTCCTTCTCGGCGTTGTCCTGGATCGCCTGGATCTCTTCAAGGGTCGGCAGCTGCAGCGGCGGCTCCGGTTCGTGTTCCGGATCCGGCTCGGTGAGTTCGAACGCATCCTCCTGCTCCAGCACTGGTTCGGGCTGGGCCAGCAGGTCCGGGGCAAGCCAGCGCACGACGTTGCTCACAGCATGGCCTCCGCGCTGCCACCGATGGTGACGGTGCCTTCATCGGCCATGCGCTTGACGATCGCCAGGATCTCGCGCTGTGCGCCTTCCACGTCGGACAGGCGCACCGGGCCGCGGGCTTCCATGTCCTCCAGCAGGATCTCGGCCGCGCGCTGCGACATGTTGCGGGTGATCTTGTCGCGCACCTTGATGTCGGCGCCGCGCAGGGCCAGGCCCAGGCGCTCGCCGCTCACCTCGCGCAGCACCAGCTGCATCTCGCGATCGTCCAGGTCGACCAGGTCGTCGAACACGAACATCAGGTCCTGGATGCGGTTGCTCAACGGCGCATCGATGCGCGCGATTTCGCCCAGGATTGCCTGGTCCTGGCCGCTGTCCATGAAGTTCAGGATGTTGGCCGCGCACTGCACGCCGCCGATGTTCGATGACTTCAGGTTCTGGTTGCCCGCGAACTGGCGCTCCATGATCTCGTTGAGTTCATTGAGCGCGTTCGGCGGAATACCGTCGAGGGTGGCGATGCGCAGCAGCACATCCACGCGGGTACGGTCCGGCAGCAGCTTCAGCGCGTCGGCGGCCTGGTCGGTTTCCAGGTGCGCCATCACGATGGCGATGATCTGCGGGTGCTCGTTGCGCACCAGGTCGGCCACCGCACGCGGGTCCATCCACTTCAGCGCGTCCAGGCCGGTGGTGTTGCGGCCGAGCAGGATGCGGTCGATCAGGTTGCCGGCCTTCTCGCTGCCCAGCGCCTGCACCAGCATGTTGCGGATGTAGTCATCCGAGCCCACGCCCAGCGAGGTCTTCGAGCCCAGTTCCTGGCCGAACTGGTCCATCACCCGCTCCACCTGCTCGCGGGTGATGTCGGTCATGGTGGCCATGGCGATGCCGATCTTCTGTACTTCCTTGGGTTCCATGTGGCGCAGCACTTCGGCCGCATCCAGCTCACCCAGCGAAAGCAGCAGCACGGCCGCGCGCTGTACACCGGTCAGTTGTGCCTCAGTCATTGGCCACCCAGCCCTTGACCACCTGGGCCACGCGCTTGGAGTCGGTCTTCACGGCTTCACGCGCCATCCGCAGTCGTTCCTCATATGAATCCACCGGCAGTGCGAGCGCATCCGGTCCGCCCAGGCTTGCCCGGTCGGTGCCCAGCGCTGGCAGCGCAATGCCATCGTCATCGACCAGCTGCACATCCGCCGTATGCGGCTCCAGCGCCTGCTCGTCTGCCTTCCTGCTCTGGCCGGTGATCGCGCGCAGCGCCGGGCGCAGCACGCCGAACAGCAGCGCCAGCACCACCACCGCGCCCAGCAGCATGCGGCCGGCATCGTGCACCCACGGCAGCTCCCACCAGGCCGGGCCTTGTTCGGGCGTGGTCTCGCGCACGAACGGGGCATTCATCACCGACACGGTGTCGCCACGCTCGGCGTTGAAGCCGACGGCCTGCTTGACCAGCGCCTCGACGCGGGTCAGTTCGGCGGCCGACAGCGGCTGCGGGCTCATCTTGCCGTTGGCGCCGGCGCGCGGCACGTTGTCCACCAGCACCGCCACCGACACGCGCTTGATGCGGCCGGCCGGCTGGCGGGTGTGCTGCAGGGTGCGGTCCAGCTCGTAGTTGCGGGTGGCGTTCTTGCTGCTTTCGGTCGGGGTCTGCGCGGTGGCCGGCGCGGCCTGCTGGCCCGGCGGACTGTTGCTGGTTGCACCCGGCACGCCCTGCGGACCCGGCGTGCTGGTGGTGTTCTCGCTCATCTGCTCGCTGCGCAGCTTCTGCGG
Organism: Stenotrophomonas sp. 3diitr2024; assembly: GCF_042136455.1. Lineage (NCBI taxonomy): Bacteria > Pseudomonadati > Pseudomonadota > Gammaproteobacteria > Lysobacterales > Lysobacteraceae > Stenotrophomonas > Stenotrophomonas sp. 3diitr2024. The sequence continues at coordinate 5,953 of NZ_JBHHMJ010000791.1, read as the reverse complement.
TTCACCGTTGTAGAGCTCACGGGCTTCCTCGGTCACCGAGAAGTCCATGTCCACGCTCACTTCCGGGTTGACGCGGCCGGGGCCGGTCATCGGCTCCAGCAGCTCGCGGATGCGCTGGTTGAACGAGGTTTCCTGGCGTCGCACCTGCTCGAACTGCGCGGCGTTGACCGCCGCCTCGCTGTTCGGGTCGGTGATGCTGAGCATGCGCCCGCTCTGGTCGACCACGGTCACCCGTTCCGGCGCCAGGTCCGGAATGCTGGCCGCGACCATGTGCACGATGGCGTCCACCTGGCTGCGTTCCAGCTGCTGGCCGCCCCGCAGTTCCAGGGTGACCGAGGCGCTGGCCACGTCACGCTGGCGGGTGAAGGCGCTGGGCTTGGGAATGGCCAGATGCACGCGTGAATCACGTACCGGGCGCAGCGTGTTGATGGTGCGCGACAGCTCGGTTTCCAGCGCGTGCTGGTAGCGCGCGCTTTCCACGAACTGGCTGACGCCGAAGCCCGGGTCGCGTTCCATCAGCTCGAAGCCGAGCTTGCCACTGTCGGTCAGGCCGGAGCCGGCCAGCTTCAGGCGGGCGTCGTGCAGGTTCTTTTCCGGCACGGTGATGCCACCGGTGGCCGGATCGAGCGCGAACGGGATCTGCGCGGCGCGCAGCAGGTCGGTCGCCTCAGCGGTCGCCTTCTGGTCCAGGCCGGTGTACAGCGGGACCATGCCCGGCTTCTGTGACCAGAAGAACACGGACAGGCCTGCCGCCACCGCCACCGCGATCATCGCCATCAGGCCCAGCCGACGGGTGATCTGCAGACTCTGCAGGCGGTCGAACCATTGCCCGGCCTTCTCGGCGTTCAGGCTGTCCTTGGAGAGCGTCAGTGCCATGCGTCAATGTTCCTTACAGCGGCATGTTCATCACGTCCTGGTAGGCCTGGACGAGACGGTTGCGGACTTCCACGGTGGCGCGGAAGGCGATCTGGGACTGCTGCGAGGCGACCATCACCTTGGCCAGGTCGGCGCTGGGGTCGCCCATTTCAAAGGCCTTGGCGAGGGCGCCGGACTTCTGCTGCGCATCGTTGACGCCGGCAATCGCACCACGCAGGGTTTCGGTGAAGCTGGCCGGCTGGGCCTGCGGCGCGTCCAGCACCGTGCCCGGCAGGGCGTTGCTGCGCGGCGTTTCGCCCAGCGGATTGAGCGCCGGCTGCCCCATCTGGGTCTGATAGGAGCGGATCTGCGAAAGGATCGAAGTGACGGAGTGGGACATCTGCAACGGTTCCAGAAACAGGGATGGGGTTGTCTGCTGGAACCAGTGCAAGTGCCGTGCCGAAACCGGTTTTCGATTCAGTGAAGTGAGGGTTGTGGGTGTACTGGCAGGGCTGCGCCCTGCACCCGCCGAATCAACGTCAACGTCAACGGCGGGCTATCCGTGGGGTGGCGGGGCGGGTCCGGTTGCGGGGGACGCTGCAAGTACCCCTCCGGGGCCCGGCCCAGCCGCTGGCGGCTGTGCGTTCGGGCGCTTGCGAAGCAGTGCTTCGCAAGCAAAGCGCCCTCACCCATGTAAGCTCGGTCGCCGCATCCATGCGGCTCACGCCCCCGCAACCGGACCCACCCCGCCTTCGACAGTTTCACGCTGCTGCCGGTAGATGCTGACCGCTGGTCGGCGCTGATCGGATGGGGTCAGATCCCGTTGCGACGCAACGGGCTCTGACCCCATTGAAGGCGCCATTTATCCGGCGTCGGTTTTCTGGCCTACGGCTGCAGGGTCCAGTGGCCGGAATTCTGGCGCTGGCGCGGCGCGATGGGGCCGTCGTGCTGGGTGTAGATGAAGCGACCCTGGCGGTCGCTCTGGCAGGTCAGCAGCAGGGTGTAGTGGGCGGGACCGGCCGGGTGGGCCTCGGTCATCTGGATTTCCGCGATATGCGGGGCCAGGCGCTGGTAGCGGTAGCTGCCGCCGATGCGCAAGTCAGTGCCGAGGATGTCCAGCACGTACTGGCTGCCGGCAAAGCTGAGCTGCACCATGCGTCCGGCGTTGGGGTTGTCCGGCGCGTACAGCGGGTCGCTGAGGTTGGTGAACTGGCGCTGGTCCAGCGTTGCGGGCAGGGTGCAGTTGGCGGCGGTGGCCAGGGCCGGGCAGAGCAGGGTGGCGAGCAGGGCGAGGCGATGCATGGTGGAACCTCCTTGGGGGTGTCCTCGCCATGCTCCGCACTGCGGCCGTGTTGTCTCTAGGAAAACGTGCAAAAGCAATGGGCGCAGATCCCGTTCCGCAGCAAAGGGATGTGAGCCCAGGGGCCCAAAACACCAACGCCCGGGCGAGCCCAGGCGTTCGTGCCCCCTTCATGCTGGTGGCGCGGTTCAGCCGGCCAGTTCGGCCTGCTCGCGTTCGATGCCGTACTTGCGCAGCTTTTCCACCAGGGTGGTGCGGCGCAGGCCAAGCAGCTGGGCGGCGTGGGCGACCACGCCCTGGGTGCGTTCCAGTGCTTCGTTGATCAGGCCCAGTTCGATGCTGGCCATGTGGTTGCGCAGGTCCATGCCCTCGTCGGGCAGTGCGGCCGGTGCCGCCGGGCGATTGACGGCGATACCGTGTTCCAGCGCCGGCTGGTTGCCGCTGCCGGGTGTGTGGAAGGAGAAGCTGCGCAGGTCCAGTCGCTCTTCGCTGGCGGCGGGCGGTGCCGGCGCCAGCGCAGCGACGGCGGCCAGTGCCGCATCGCCACGATAACGGGCCGGCAGGTCCTGTACGCGCACCGAGCCACCCGGATGCAGTACGGCCAGTCGTTCGACCAGGTTGGTCAGCTCGCGCACGTTGCCCGGCCATTCGTAGCCGGCCAGCGCCTGCAGGGCTTCCGGGGTGAAGCGCACTTCGCCACGGCCAGTGCGGGCCAGCTGCGCGGCGATGGTTTCCACCAGTGCCGGCAGGTCTTCGCGACGCTCGCGCAGCGCGGGTACTTCAATCGGGAACACGTTGAGGCGGTAGAACAGATCCTCGCGGAACTTGCCCTCAGCGATGCGGGTCTCCAGGTCGCGATGGGTCGCGGCCACCACGCGCACGTTGCAGCGGATGGTCTGGTTGCCACCCACGCGCTCGAAACTGCGCTCCTGCAGCACGCGCAGCAGCTTCACCTGCATCGGCAGGCTCATGTCGCCGATTTCGTCGAGCAGCAGGGTGCCGCCCTCGGCCATTTCGAAACGGCCCTTGCGCGCGGTGAGCGCGCCGGTGAAGGCGCCCTTCTCATGGCCGAACAGTTCGCTTTCCAGCAGGTCGGCCGGAATGGCGCCGCAGTTGATCGCCACGAACGGTCCGTCACGGCGCGGCGAACGCTGGTGGATGGCGCGCGACACCACTTCCTTGCCGGTACCGGATTCACCCAGCACCAGCACGGTGGTATCGAATGCGGCCACCTGTTCGATCATGGTGCGCAGGGCGCTCACTGCCGGGCCATTGCCGGTGGGTCCCTGGTCCTGGGCGGCGCCGGCCTGATGCTCGGCATCCAGGCGCTTGAGGCTGGCGCGGCGCAGCAGGGCTTCCATCTGCGCGTGGCGCAGCGGCGTTTCCAGCGGCCAGATATTCGCTTCATGCAGCCCGTGCTGCTGGGCAAACACTGCAGTATCACCATCGGCCAGCAGCACCGGAGGCGGCAGGCTGCTGCCGCCCAGCCAGTTGTACAGCGCGGTGCTGGCGGGGTTGTCGTCCAGGCTGCCGACGATCACCGCCATCCAGTCGTTCTGGCGCTGCCGGCCCAGGTCGAAGTCGGCCGCGTCGGAGACCCAGCGCGGATTGAAGTCCATGAATTCCAGCAGGGCAACGGTGCGCTCTGCGCGCACGGCGTCGTTGTCCAGCACCAGGATGCGCGATTCACTCACGACTGTTCCTCCCTGAGGCCTTCCAGGATCGGCATGACTTCCTGGATGTAGGACAGCTTGCTGACAAAGTTGTCGGCACCGGCACGCAGCGCGTGTTCGCGGTGCTCGGCGTCGTCGAAGTGGCTGGCGATCACGATGTACGGTGCATCGTCCTGCGACTTGATCAGGCGGGTGGCCTGCAGGCCGCCCATCTCCGGCATGGCCAGGTCCATCAGCACCACCTGCGGGCGCAGCGTTTCCGAGCGCTCGATCGCTTCCAGGCCGTTGCCGGCACTGCCGACGATCTGCAGCCAGTCGATCTTGCGGAAATGGCGCATCGCCGCGTTGATGAAGCCCTCGTGGTCATCGACCAGCAGGACCGTGAGCTTGTTCATGTCCAACATCCTTTTCAGCCCACCCGGGCCAGCTGCGGTTGCCTGGCGCTGAGCCGGCGCCGTTCGCGGGCCGGGGCGATATCCAGTTGTTCTCGGTATTTTGCGACGGTTCGGCGGGCAATGTTCACCCCCTGGCGTGACAGCAGGCCGGCAATGGCCTCGTCGGCCAGCGGACGGCCGGCGGGTTCGGCGTCGATCAGGCGGCGGACCATGGCTTTCACCGCCTGGCCGGAGACGCTGGCGCCTTCCAGGCGCACCGCGAAGAAGTGCTTCAGTTCGAAGGTGCCGCGCGGGGTCTGCAGGAACTTGCCGGTAGTGATGCGCGAGACGGTGGACTCGTGCATGCCGATTTCCTCGGCCACTTCCTTCAGGGTCAGCGGCGCCATCGCCTCTTCGCCACGCACCAGGAAGGCGGCCTGGCGCTCGACGATCACACGCGCGGTGCGCAGCAGGGTGTCGTAGCGCATCGACAGGCCGCGGCTGAACCAGCGCGCCTCCTGCAGCATCTCGCGCAGTGCCGGCGCGGCTTCGCTGGTTTCGGCCAGCGCCTGTTCGTACTGGCTGTTGATCGAGACGCGGCGGCTGGTGGCCGGGTTCAGTGCCACCTTCCACTGCCCATCGGCATGCCAGGCGACCACGTCCGGTACCACCACCGCATTGCGTTCGGGCAGCAGGCTGTCGCCGGGGCGCGGCTGCAGCGAGAGGATCAGGCGCACCGCCTCGCGCACGTCGTCGATCTCGGCGTCGTGCTGGCGGGCGAGGGCGGGGTAGTCGTGCGCGGCCAGTGCCTCGAGCGCGCCATCGAGAATGCGGGCCGCCAGGTGGCGGGCCGGCACCACGCCGTGCAGGCTGCGCAGCTGGGCCTGCAGGCCTTCGCGCAGGTCCTGCGCGGCCATGCCGGCGGGCTCGCCATGCATGAGCTGCTGGCGGATGGCTTCCACGCCGTCGGCGGTGATGTCGAACTGGGCGCTGGCCAGCAGCTGCAGCTGCGCCAGTGGCGCCTGCAGGTAGCCGGCCTCGTCGCAGTGGTCGAGCCAGAACGCGGCCACCGCCAGTTCGCTGTCGTCCATGTCCAGCGCCAGGCGCTGCAGCACGCGCAGCTGAGGGTCGGTCGACTCACCGGCGGCAATGCGCGCCATGCGGTCGTCGTCGCCGTCCTGCCAGCTGGCGCCGGCCACGTCCCACATCGAAGACTCCGGCAGCTCGTCGAACGCGGCGGTTTCCAGCGTGGTGGCGCTGACCTCGGTGGCATCAGCGGCAGGCGCTTCGGCCTCTTCGATCTCCAGCAGCGGGTTGGAGTCCAGCAGGCGCTGGATTTCCTGTTCCAGGTGCAGGCCATCAAGCTGCAACAGCCGGATCGACTGCAGCAGCTGCGGGGTGAGGTGAAGTTGTTGGCCCAGCTGGGTCGAGAGTGCAGCCTTCATCGTGGTTCCCCGGCGCCGCTCCCCGGCGCCTTGTGGAACGCATCTTGCTTTTGATCCGGCGTGGGCGGAATCGGGGGGTTCCTGAGGGGATTCGTGGTTGTCCCGACAGGATGTAGGGGTATTCCCTACATCGGCGCGGAATGTTGACGATGATCGCGCCTAAGTTGCTGATTTTCGGTGTCGTTGCCGGGTTGACCGGGCTGTGCCGTGTACGGGTTCCTGTCGGGGCGTGTCAGGGTGACGGGAATTCGTCGCCGGTGCAGTGCCGGGCAGGGGTCAGATCCCTTTCCTGCGGAAAGGGATCTG
>NZ_JBHHMJ010000788.1:0-5159 GCF_042136455.1 Stenotrophomonas sp. 3diitr2024 | reverse complement strand
AACCGGGGTCGGAGCCCTCGCGCGGCGCGCAAGGGATCCGACCCCTTGTCTTCTGGCGCTACCGCAGCGGCCTTCGATCAGGGAGAATCGACCGGTCCCCTCCAGCCGACGGGACGTCCTTACAACCCGCCGACTGGAGAGAGCGCGCGTGGAAGCAACCGTACACTTCATCAACAGCATCATCTGGAGCAAGGCACTGATCTTCGTGTGCCTGGGCGCCGGCCTGTTCTTCAGCCTGCGCACCCGCTTCATGCAGATCCGGGGGTTCCTCGAGATGTGCCGCCTCACCGTCAAGGGTGAGAAATCCGACGCCGGTGTGTCCTCGTTCCAGGCGCTGGCCATGTCGATGGCCGGCCGCATGGGTATCGGCAACATCGCCGGTGTGGCCACCGCCATCGCATTCGGCGGTCCCGGTGCGATCTTCTGGATGTGGGTGATGGGCTTCCTCGGCGCGTCCACCTCGTACGTGGAATGCACCCTGGCGCAGATCTACAAGACCAAGGATGCCGAAGGCCGCTACCGCGGTGGCCCGGCGTACTACATCGAAAAGGCCATGGGCCTGAAGTGGTATGCGCTGGCCTTCGCCATCGCCACGATCATCGCCGCAGGCTTCCTGATGCCGGGCGTGCAGGCCAACGCCATCGCCGACAGCATCATCAACGCCTGCCGTGGCACCGCGCTGTGCGGTCCGCTCGATGGCCAGGCCTTCGGCATGGAATCGGTGCAGGCGCTGAAGCTGGGGATCGGCATCGTGGTGGCGCTGCTGCTGGGCGTGGTGATCTTCGGTGGCGTCAAGCGCATCGCCAACTTCGCCGAGGTGGTGGTGCCGTTCATGGCCGCCGGTTTCATCCTGATGGCCATCATCATCATGATCATCAACTACGACCGCGTGCCGGAAATGTTCGGCATCATCTTCAAGAGCGCCTTCGGCACGCATGCCGCGTTCGGCGCGATGATGGGCCTGGCTGTGGAGTGGGGCATCAAGCGCGGCATCTACGCCAACGAAGCCGGCCAGGGCTCGGGCCCGCACGCAGCGGCCGCCTCGGAAGTCTCGCATCCGGCCAAGCAGGGCTATGTGCAGGCCTTCGCGATCTACTTCGACACCATGATGGTGTGCACCGCCACCGCGTTCCTGATCCTGGCCAGCGGTACCTACAACGTGTACTCGCCGGTGGAGGGCGCCGCGCCGATCTTCCAGGGCCTGGCCGGCATTCCGGAAGGCGCCGGTTACGCCCAGGCCGGCGTGGAAGCGGTGCTGCCGGGCTGGGGTTCGGCGTTCGTATCGGTGGCCATCTTCTTCTTCGCCTTCACCACCATCATGGCGTACTACTACATGGCCGAGACCAACCTCAGCTATGTGAACCACAACAGGAAGCGGCCGCTGACCGTGCTGCTGCTGCGCCTGGGCATCATCGGCATGGTGGTGTTCGGCGCGTTCCACAATGCCACCCTGGCCTGGGCGCTGGGCGACATCGGCGTCGGCCTGATGGCCTGGCTGAACATCATCGCCATCCTCATCATCCAGAAGCCGGCGATGCTGGCCCTGCGTGACTACGAACGACAGAAGAAGCTGGGCCTGGATCCGGTGTTCGACCCTGATGCCCTGGGCATCAAGAACGCCGATTTCTGGCGCCAGCGCAAGCAGGAGAGTGTGTAAGTGAACAACCCTTGGAACAACCGCCGCCCGTCCGCCCGTCCGCCGCGCGCAACGCCGTTGCCGCGCCCGGAGGTGCCGGCCACGGGCGGTGGTGGGCGCGGTGGCAGCGATGAGCTGCGTCTGTACGGCCTGAATGCCGTGCTGGCTGCGTTCGAAGCGCGGCCGCAGGCGCTGCGCAAGTTGTACCTGCTGGAAGCACGCATCCCGCGCCTGCAGCCGCTGTTGAAGTGGTGCGTTGCCAACCGCGTGGGCTACCGCGTGGTCGAGGATGGCGATCTGAACAAGCTCGCCGGCACCACCCATCACGAAGGGGTGGTGGCTGATGTGCTGCGTGCACCTGCACTGCCGCTGGCGCAGTGGCTGGAGCAGGTCGGCGAGGCCCCGGCGCTGGCACTGTGGCTCGATGGCGTGGGCAACCCGCACAACCTCGGCGCGATCCTGCGCTCGGCCGCGCACTTCGGTGCCAAGGCGCTGCTGTTGCCGGCCGGCAGCACGCTGGCCCTGTCCGGCGCCGCCGCGCGCGTTGCCGAAGGCGGTGCCGAAGCGGTGCCGCTGGTGCAGCTGCCGGAGACCGATCAGGCAATGGCGCAATTGCGCGCAGCCGGTTTCGGCCTGGCCGCGACCCTGGTCGAGGGCGGTGATGACGTGTTCCGCAGCTCGCTACCGGCCCGCCTGGTGTATGTGATGGGTGCCGAAGGCGAGGGCATGGACCGCAGCCTGGCGGGGGCGTGCGACCTGCAGGTCTCGATTCCCGGCAGCGGCGCGGTGGAGAGCCTGAACGTAGCCTCGGCCACGGCGGTACTGCTGGCGCAATGGGCCAGCCGTCGCGGCTGATCCGACCCCAGCGGCTCGCCATGTTCGGGGTCGGATCCCTTGCCGCAGGCGAGGGCTCTGACCCCTTCCGGGGCCGGCAATTGCGTCAAGCACGCATGATGTTTTGAAAGTTTCCTTATTGGTCAGCCGCTTCTGGCGACGCAGGGTGGAATTCCATCCCATGCTGTCCAGGAGTGGCTGTCATGCATCATCCTCGCCGTACCCTCGTCGCATTGCTGGTGCTGGCCAACGTCCTTGCCAGTGCCCACGCAGCGGCTGACGAACGCAGTCTTGACGGTGTCAACTTCACCGGCCCGCTGATCACCCCCAATCCGGCCGGCCTGCCGCAGGGCAACTGGTACATCGAACCCTATCTGGTGCGGATCGACAGTCGCGATCATTACGACGATGGCGGCCATCGCCGCCGCAGTGGGCAACGTAGCGGTGCATGGGCCACGGTGGTGCCGATCATCTATGGCTTCAGCGACCGGGTGATGGGCCAGGTCAATCTCAGTGCATCGCGCTCGGAGTCCGGCGGTGCGCGCAGCAGCGGCTTCCGTGCCGGTGACACCACCGCGCGGCTGCAGTACCTGCTGCAGGCGCCGAATGCCGATGGCACCCGTCCGGCCATCTCGGTCGCGCTGGTGCAGCGTTTCAGCACCGGCAGCCACGATCGCATCGCCGGCAATCCGCTCGATGCGCAGGGCGACGGCGTTCAGCGCACCACTGCAGCGCTGGGCGTGCAGCAGGTCGTGTGGCTGGGCAATGACCGCCCCGTGCGCTGGCGTGCCCAGCTCAGTGCCGGGCCGGCACCGTCGCGCACCGCCATATCCGGCACCAGCGTCTACGGCACCGATGACAGCTTCCAGGGACATATCTCCCGCGGGTCGGTGCTGGGCCTGTCGGTCGGCGCCGAGTACAGCTTCAATTCGCGTTGGGTGGGCGTGATGGAGGTGGCCGCCAGCCGCGAGACAGGCCAGCGCCTCAGCGGCTTCGCACGCAACAGCAGCGGTGCGATCGAACGGATCGAAGAGCATCGCCCGGCCAGCCGCAGCGTCACCCTGGCGCCGGCCGTGGAGTACCACTTCAGCCCGACGCTGGGCCTGATCGCCGGCGTGGAGTTCAGCGTGGCGGGCCGTAACACCAGCCATATCGTCAGCCCCCAGATTGCCTTGGGCATGTTCTTCTGAGGGGCCGCCGATGAACATCGAATCCATCGTCAACACGATCCTTGGCGTCGTCTGGAGTCCCTACCTGGTGGTGCTGTGCCTGCTCACCGGCCTGTACTTCAGCGTGCGCACGCGCTTCATCCAGTTGCGTGCGTTGCCGGACATGCTGCGCCTGATGTTCCGCCATGAGCGCTCCGATGCCGGCGTGTCGCCGTTCCAGGCGTTGTCCATTTCGCTGTCAAGCCGCGTGGGCGTCGGCAACATCGCCGGCGTCGCCATGGCCATCGCCTTCGGTGGCCCCGGCGCGATCTTCTGGATGTGGATCGTCGCCTTCCTTGGCGCATCCAGTGCCTTCATCGAATCCACGCTCGCGCAGATCTACAAGGATCGCGACGGCAAGGGGCAGTACCGGGGCGGCCCGGCGTATTACATCGAAAAAGGCCTCGGCCAACGCTGGTATGCAGTGCTGTTCGCACTGGTGACGGTGCTGGCGGGCGCGATGCTGGCTGGCACCCAGTCCAATGCGATCACCAGCGCGGTGAACGAAGCCTGGGACGTCCCGGTGATGACCACCACCGCGGTTCTGCTGGTGGTGCTGGGTGCCATCCTCATCGGCGGTGTGCGGCGCATTGCGCGCGTGGCCGAATGGGTGGTGCCGCTGATGGCCGTGGCCTACCTGCTGGTTGCGGCGCTGGTGATGGTGCTCAACGCGGACAAGGTGCCGGAGGTGATCATGCTGGTGCTGCGCAGTGCATTCGGCGTGGACGCAGCGTTCGGCGCGATGATCGGTACCGCTATCCAGTGGGGCGTGCGTCGCGGCGTGCTGTCCAACGAGGCCGGCATGGGCAGTGGTGCGCATCCGGCCGCCGCCGCGGAAGTCTCGCATCCGGTCAAGCAGGGCCTGGTGCAGTCGTTCTCGGTCTACATCGACACGATGGTGGTGTGCAGTGCGACCGCCTTCCTGATCCTGTCCACCGGCCTGTACAACGTCTACGACCCGGCGGTGAACGGCATTCCGGATGAGGCGCGCCTGTTACTGGGCAATCTGCCGGGTGTCGAGGCCGGGCCACGCTTCGTGCAGCATGCGGTGGAATCCGCGCTCCCGGGCTTCGGCCGTTCGTTCGTAGCGCTGGCGATCCTGCCGTTCGCGTTCACCACCATCCTCGCGCTGTACTACATGGCCGAGACCAACGTCAGTTATCTGTGCCGCGATCGGCCGACGCCGTGGGTGATGGGCAGCTTCCAGCTGCTGTTCCTGGCAGCGACCGGGTACTCGGCGGTGAACAGTGCAACGGTGGCCTGGTCGCTGGGTGACATCGGCGTCGGCCTGATGAGCTGGTTGAACATCATCGCCATCCTGCTGCTGCAGAAACCGGCCTTGGCGGCGCTGCGTGACTACGAGCAGCATCGCCAGGCCGGCAAGGATCCGCTGTTCAACCCGAAACTGCTGGGCGTGCGCAACACCAGCGTGTGGGAAGGCTGACAGGATCGGGGTCAGAGCCCTCGCCAAGGGCGAGGGC
>NZ_JBHHMJ010000783.1:0-4203 GCF_042136455.1 Stenotrophomonas sp. 3diitr2024 | reverse complement strand
CCGAGCCCATGCTCGGCTGCCGTTACACGCAATGAAGAGCAGCCGAGCATGGGCTCGGCTCTACAAGGGGACACACGCGGGCTATGCCGCCTGCGACAACCGCGCGCCCGGCAGCTCCACCAGCGTCTGGCCGTTGTGGTCCAGCAGGCGCAGCGCGCCGTCGTGGTCTTCGACCAGCGCGGTCAGGCTTTCCACCCAATCCCCATCGTTGGCATAGACCAGGCCATCGCGTTCGACCAGCGCGGCGCGGTGGATATGCCCGCAGACGATGCCGTCCAGGCCGCGCCGGCGCACGTCGTCCAGGCCGGCCTGCACGAAGCGCTCGATGTAGCGTTCAGCCGCACCACTGCGCTTCTTCAGGAACTCCGATAGCGACCAATAGCGCATGCCAAGCTGGCGGCGCACCGCGTTCAATGCCTGGTTGCCGGTGAGGATGCGGTAATACAGCCAGTCACCGAACTTTTCCTGCAGGCCGCCGAAGTGGGTCACGCCGTCGTAGTCGTCGCCGTGCGCGACCAGCAGCCGGCGGCCATCGGCGGTCACGTGGATGGCGCGGCGGCGCACCTGCATCGCCGGCAGCATCATCCCGCACACCTGGCGCAGCGATGCATCGTGGTTGCCGGGGATGTAGATGATCTCGGTGCCAGCGCGACGCAATGCGTGCAGCGCCTGGATGACCTCGCTGTGCGACTGCCGCCAGTTGGCACGGCGGTGCGCCATCCACCACAGGTCGATGATGTCGCCGACCAGGTACAGCCGTTCACAGCGCAGTTGCGAGAGAAAGCGCGCCAGCTCGGTGGCATGGCAGTGACGTGATCCCAGGTGCACGTCGGAGACGAACACTGCGCGCCGGTGCGGCGACAGGTTCGCCAGCGTGCTCATGCCGGCGTCCCCGCGTCGCGCAGGTAACGTTTGCGCTTGTTCGGCCGGATCGCACACAGGTCCACCTCGATCAGGCCGTCGATCGAATCGCTGAAGTCCGGATCCACCCCGAAGGCGAGGAAGCGCGCGCCGCCCGGTTCGCACAGATCGGTGTACTGGCGATACAGCGTGGGTACGCCGGTACCGAGTGCAGCCAGGTTGGCCTTGAGCACGTCGAACGCGGCGCCTGCATCCAGCTCACCGAAACTGGGCGGTGCGGCAAAGTACTGGAACGGCCGGTTCGATTCGGCCATGCCGGCGGTGCCGCTGTAATAGCGCTGGTAGTACGCCACCAGCTGCTCGCGCGCATCGCGCGGCAGCGCCGCACTGATCGACACCGCGCCGAACAGGTAGCGGATCCCCGGCCGGCACTGCAGGTAGGCACCGATGCCCTGCCACAGGTAATCCAGGCTGCGGCTGCCCCAGTAGTCGGGCACCACGAAGCTGCGGCCCAGTTCCAGGCCTTCGGCGATGTGGCTGATGGCGTCGTCGGAATAGCGGAACAACGACGCACTGTAGAGGCCGGACAGGCCGTGCCGGGCCAACGCGTGGGCACCACGCATGATCCGGTACGCGCCAGCGATGCGCTGCGCGGCGGCGTCCCAGATCACGATGTGCTCGTACTGCGGGTCGTAGTTGTCGAGGTCACGGCTGCGGCCGGTGCCCTCACCCACCTGGCGGAAGGTCAGTTCGCGCAGGCGGCCCAGTTCCAGCAGCAGTGGCGAATCGGCAGTGCAGGTGGCCAGCAGGATCTGCTTGCCGTCGGCGGTCTGGCCCAGCTGGGTGGCGGCTGCGATGCCAGCGGCGACCTGCGAAGGTGGCAGCGGGGCGGCCAGCGGCTCAGGGCCTGCGCAGGCAGCGGCATTGCCGGCCGCGCCATTGCGGCCCAGCGCATAGAGTGCGCGGCGTACCGCCAGCAGTTGGGCACCCGGGTCGCCGCCGTCGCCCAGCCTCATCGGCTCGCCGATGCTCAACCGCAGTGGGCGGCCACGACGGGTGAACATCTCGCGCGCCAGCAGCGCGGTACCGGCCGGCTTGAACAGGGTCGAGGCGCCATAGAACAGTGCCGAGTTGCGCGCTTCCACCCGCACCGGCAGCACCGGCGCGCCGGCCGCGCGGGCAAAGCGGACAAATCCCCGCTGCCAGCGGCCATCGCGGATGCCGCGCAGCGACAGGCGCGAGACCTCGCCAGCCGGGAACACGATCACGCACTGCTCGGCGGCCAACGCCTGCTCCACCGCATGCAGGCTGCCGCGCTGCGCCTTGCCGCCCAGGATGCGCACCGGCAACAGCAGATCCTGCAGCGGCGCAATCGCCCCCAGCAGGTCGTTGGCCACGATCCGCACATCGCGGCGGATACGGCCGACCGCGTCCAGCAAGGCCAATGCGTCCAGAGCCCCGGAAGGGTGGTTGGCGACGATCAGCAGGCGGCCGGTGGCCGGAATCTTCGCCAGCGCGGCCGGATCCACCTGGTACTGGCCGCCGATGAACTCCAGGCCGGCGGCGACGAAACCGAAGCCGCGCAGGCCTGAGCTGCGCTGCAGGAAGGCTTCGATCTGGTCCAGGCGCGACCAGCGGCCGACGCTGCGCAGCAACGGCCGCGCCAATTGGCCGCGACGGCCATGGAACCAATCGGGGAAACGTTGCTGGAGACGCTGTTCGAGTTCCTGCATGGCGGATCCACTGATGCCCGGCGGCCGGATTGGCCGACAGCCTGCGCCCGGCAGGCGGCAGCCAGATGGCGGTTTCGGGGCAGAACGATGACGGCCGGCTCCCTTGACGGCCGGGTCGCGGCCTGCGCGGTCGGGGGTTGGGCAGCCCCGTCTGTTGTTGTCACGCTGGTGGAACACTGGGCCTCGAGGCTGGCCCCCAATCCCGTCGTGACGGCCCCTGCCGGGCCTACGCGGGCTTAACCACCGGCAACCGGTACCGGTTCACAATGCACAGGCGGCGCACCCCGTGTATCATGCGCGCCCATCTTTCCATCCGAATCAAGGGATATTACGCCTGATGTCCAGCTATCTCTTCACCTCCGAGTCGGTCTCCGAAGGCCATCCGGACAAGGTTGCCGACCAGATCTCCGATGCGGTGCTGGACGCGATCCTGACCCAGGACCAGCGCGCCCGCGTGGCCTGCGAGACCATGGTCAAGACCGGCGTTGCCATCGTGGCCGGTGAAATCACCACCAGCGCCTGGATCGACCTGGAAGCGCTGACCCGCAAGGTCATCACGGACATCGGCTACGACAGCTCCGACGTCGGCTTCGACGGCGCCACCTGCGGCGTGCTGAACCTGATCGGCAAGCAGTCGCCGCACATCGCCCAGGGCGTGGACCGCAAGAAGCCGGAAGAAATGGGCGCTGGCGACCAGGGCCTGATGTTCGGCTATGCCACCAACGAGACCGACAGCTACATGCCGGCCGCGATCCACCTGTCGCACCGCCTGGTCGAGCAGCAGGCAAAGATCCGCAAGAAGAAGAACTCGCCGCTGTCGTGGCTGCGCCCGGACGCCAAGAGCCAGGTCACCCTGCGCTATGAAAACGGCGTGGTCTCGGCCATCGACGCCGTGGTCCTGTCGACCCAGCACGCCCCGGGCATCAAGCAGAAGGACCTCATCGAGGCCGTCCGCGAAGAGATCATCAAGCCGGTGCTGCCGGCCAAGTGGCTGCACAAGGGCACCAAGTTCCACATCAACCCGACCGGCAAGTTCGAGATCGGCGGCCCGGTGGGCGACTGCGGCCTGACCGGCCGCAAGATCATCGTCGACACCTACGGCGGCTGGGCCCGTCACGGTGGTGGCGCGTTCTCCGGCAAGGACCCGTCCAAGGTCGACCGCTCGGCCGCCTACGCGGCCCGCTACGTCGCCAAGAACGTGGTTGCCGCCGGCCTGGCCGACCGTTGCGAAGTGCAGGTCTCCTACGCCATCGGCGTGGCTGAGCCGACCTCGATCTCGGTCACCACCTTCGGCACCGGCAAGATCAGCGACGACAAGATCGAAAAGCTGATCCGCAAGCACTTCGACCTGCGCCCGTACGGCATCATCAAGATGCTGGACCTGATCCACCCGATGTACCAGCAGACCGCGGCCTATGGCCACTTCGGCCGCAAGCCGAAGGAGTTCAGCTACCTCAACGGCGAAGGCGAGACCGTCAACGCCACGGCCTTCTCCTGGGAGAAGACCGACCGCGCCGCCGCCCTGCGCGCCGATGCGAAGCTGAAGTAAGCAACACGAAGGGCCGCGCAAGCGGCCCTTCTGCTTCTGGTAGAGCCGGCCGCTGGCCGG
>NZ_JBHHMJ010000773.1:0-405 GCF_042136455.1 Stenotrophomonas sp. 3diitr2024 | reverse complement strand
TCATGCAAGGGTCTCCCGAAAGGGCTGGCGGCGGGCGAACCCGCATCGGCGGACACCACGGACAGCATCGCTCCGCCCGCCAAGCTGGCAGTGGAAGAGGCGATGCCGGTCCGGTGGGGGCGGGCCATGCGATCGGGTTGTAGAGCCGGGTGTTCTGCCCGTCGATCAGGCCCACAGTGTTGTAGATGCCGGGAATCAGGTAACACAGCAGCAGTGCCGGCACGAAGGTGTAGACGCGCTTCCACAGGCCCTGCTCCCGCGAGGTAGTGCCAGACCCAGTGTGGTGGCACTCATGGATCACCGGAAACTTGCCCGAGAGGGGTAGGATCATGCCCATACCGGGTAACAACCCGCCGGTCCTTCTGCGCTACGTCAAAGGGCGGTTCAATTCAGCCGCATCCGTGC
>NZ_JBHHMJ010000771.1:0-533 GCF_042136455.1 Stenotrophomonas sp. 3diitr2024 | reverse complement strand
GCCGCGCCAGCCGGTACGCCTCGATCCGGTTGGCCACGCCCAGCTTGCCGATGCACTCGGACAGATAGTTGCGCACTGTGCCGTGCGACAACCCCAGCTGTTCGGCGATCTCGCTGGCGGTGCGGCCCTCAACCAGTGTGCACATTTGATCGCCAGTTTAATGAACTGGCATTCCTTTCCTGAGAAATGGCCAGTCGGGACCGACAGTTCAAGGACACTCATGTCGTTGCCCATTCGGGATTGCCAGCCGCGCTTGCCGAAGGCGACGGTGACCGCCAGCTCGGTGTTGTCGACGATGCCACTGGTGGAGACATTGTTCAGCGCGAACATGCGGCGTTTGTCGACGAACTGGCGGATGCGCGCGACCGCATCGTCCTTCTTGATGTGGAAGGGCAGCACCGCATCGGGCACCGCACCATTGCTGATCTGTTCGTTGACGCCGAAGACGAGGACAAGGTGTTTCATCGGTACAGCTCCGGGGAAGGGGGACAAGGCGAGCCGGCAGCGTACAGCGCCACCGGCCCGGCGTGGGG
>NZ_JBHHMJ010000770.1:0-3708 GCF_042136455.1 Stenotrophomonas sp. 3diitr2024 | reverse complement strand
GGCCGCTGGCCGGCAACCGCATGAATTCTGCAGTGCCCGAGCTGCCGGCCAGCGGCCGGCACTACCAGACAGTTGGATCAACCGCGCGCGGCCCACCACACGCGCAGCAACGTGCGCACCGGGGTGGCTTCGATTGGCTTGCCTGCGGCCTGGGCGGCAACGCGGGCGCGCGCCAGGCTCGACCACACGCGCCGCGGGCGCGGGCCCGGCACGCGGCTGCCCCATCCTTTCAGCAGGTACTGGGCCCAGCGCTGCGCGGCCGTGCTGGAATCCTCATCCAACAGGCTGCGCGGCACACCGGCCACGCCGGCGTCCTGCAGGCGCTGGGCCAGGGTCTGCAGCTGCACCGCACGACCGGCGCCGGTGCGCGGCTTGTCGGCAAACAAGGCCGCTTCCACTGCGGCCACGGCCTCGGCGTAATTGGCCAGCGCACGCTCGGCAGCGGCTGCATCCAACGCAACGGTACGCGCCTCAACGAGGTCCGGCAGCGCTTCGGCCAGTTGCACCCACGGCGCACGCACCGGCTCCAGCAGACGGCCCAGTGGATGGCGCGAACGATGCCCTGCCCAGCTGCGCAGCTCCTCGCCCCACCACGCCAGCTTGGCATCGGCGGGCAGCGGATCGCCGCTGGTGTTGAGCATGTCGTCGAACTCCTGCAGCAGCGCAAACCACGCCACTGCGAGCTCGCGTTGCGGTTCGGCCACGAACGGGGCGGCCACCGACCATTCCGGCCAACGGCTGCGCCACTTGTCGAGGAAACTGTCCAGCGCGGTACTGCTCACTACGGGATTCCTTACGGCTGGGCCGGGGCTGCCGGCCGGGTCGGCCAGAGACTGGCCAGTTGCAGAAGTTCAGCGTTCTCGACCAGCACGTCGGCCTGCCAGGCCAGCGGATCGTCGCTGTGCAGGCGGTAGCCCCACAGCGCCGCCACCGACGGCATCGCGGCAGCACGTGCAGCGATGATGTCGCGCTCGTCATCACCCACGTACACGCAGTCTTCGGCGGCCATGCCAATGGCCTGCGCAGCGTGCAGCAGTGGAAGCGGGTGCGGCTTGCGCTCGGCCAGGCTGTCACCGCCGACCAGCACCGCGCAGCGCTGCTGCCAACCATGCTGCGGCAGGATCAGGCGCGCCAGGTACTCCGGCTTGTTGGTGACGATGCCCCATACCGTACCGGCCTCATCCAGCGCGGCGAGCATGCCGGCCACGCCGTCGAACAGCACCGCGTACTGGCCGATCAGCGCTTCGTAGCGCTGCAGGAATTCCGGGATCAATGCATCGCGCGCAGCGGCATCCAGGTCCGGGAAAGCGGCCCCGACCATCGCGCGCGAGCCCTTGGAGACCACCGGCCGCAGCTGCGCCGGATCGACCGCTGCCCGGCCCCGCTCGGCCAGCATCGCATTGCAGGTGGCAACGAAGTCCGGCGCGCTGTCCAGCAACGTGCCATCCAGGTCGAACAGCACCGCACGCGGGAAGCGGGCGGAGGTCATGCCGGCTTGACCGCGTAGGCCAGGTAGTTGATGTCGGTGCGGCTGCTCAGGCGGGCATGGTTGCGCCACGGCTCGTAGGCCATGCCGCTGACATCCACCAGCTGCAGGTCGGCCTCGCGCAGCCAGCGCGCCAGCTCGGCCGGCTTGATGAATTCCTGGTAGTGGTGGGTGCCCCTGGGCAGCAGCCGCGCCACGTACTCGGCGCCGACAATCGCCACCGCGAAGGCGGCCGCGGTGCGGTTGATGGTCGACAGGAACAGGTGGCCGCCCGGCTTCAGCAGGCGCTTGCAGGCGTCGATGATCGCGCCCGGGTCTGGCACGTGCTCCAGCATTTCCATGCAGGTGAGCACATCGAAACTGCCCGGCTGCTCGGCGGCCAGATCCTCGGCGGCCTGCACGCGGTAGTCGACCTTGGCGCCGCTTTCCAGCGCATGCAGGCGCGCGACCTTCACCAGTTCCGGGGCCAGGTCGATGGCGGTGACGTCGGCGCCGGCCTGCGCCAGTGCTTCGCTCAGCAGTCCGCCACCGCAGCCGATGTCGAGCACGCGCGCGCCACGCAACGGCACGCGGTCGGCGACGTACTTCAGGCGTACCGGGTTCAGCGCATGCAGCGGCTTCTGCGGGCCGTCAGCATCCCACCAGCGGTTGGCCAGCGCGGCGAACTTGTCCAGCTCGGCCTGATCGAAATTGGAGGAAGCGTGGGGGGCAGTCATGAGGGGTCCTTGCGGCGCCAGGGATCAGGCGCGGATATGACGGATACGCTCGCGCCACTGGCGCGCGTTGGCGATGATGCCCGGCAGGTCCATGCCGACCAGCTCGCGCTGCACCAGCTTCGGCTTGCCGGCGATCCAGACGTCGCTGACCTGCTGGCGGCCGGTGGCATACACCAGCTGCGACAGCACGTTGTGCAGCGGCTGGGTTTCCAGCGCCGACAGGTCGACACAGACCAGGTCGGCCTGCTTGCCGACTTCGATCGAACCGATGCGGTCAGCAAAGCCCAGCGCACGGGCACCGCCCAGCGTCGCTGCGCGCAGCGTGGTGGCCGCGTCCAGCGCGGTGGCATCATCGGCCACGGCCTTGGCCAGGATCGCTGCGGTACGGTTCTCGCTGAACATGTCCAGATCGTTGTTGCTGGCGCAGCCATCGGTGCCGATCGCCAGGTTCACACCGGCGCGCTGCAGGGCGCAGGCCGGGCAGAAGCCGGAGGCCAGCTTCAGGTTCGATTCGGGGCAATGCACGACGCTGACGCCGCGTTCGGCGCACAGGTGGATTTCCGCATCGGTCAGCTGAGTCATGTGCACCGCGATCAGGCGGTCGTTGACCAGGCCAAGGCGATCCAGCCGCGCCAGCGGGCGCTGGCCGTGCAGCTTGATCGAATCGTTGATCTCCTGCGCGGTCTCGTGGGTGTGCAGGTGCACCTGCATGTCGAGCTGGTCGGACAGCATACGCACCCGCTCGAAGTTGGCATCGTTGACCGTGTACGGCGCATGCGGCGCGAACGCGGTCCCGATCAGCGGATCGGTGCGCCACTGGTCGTGCAGTTCACCAGCCTTGGCGAAGTATTCGTCATCGGTCCTGGCCCAGGCGGTGGGGAAATCGATGATGACCGCGCCGACCAGCGCGCGGAAACCGTGCTTCTTGTAGACCGCGGCCTGCACGTCGCCGAAGAAGTAGTTCTCGTTGGCGCAGGTGGTGCCGCCGCGCAGCATCTCGGCGATGGCCAGGGTGGTGCCGTCGGCCACGAATTCCGGCCCGATCACGGCCGCTTCCACCGGCCAGATGTGCTGCTGCAGCCAGGTCATCAGCGGCAGGTCGTCGGCGACGCCGCGCAGCAGGGTCATCGGGTTGTGCGTGTGCGCGTTGACCAGGCCCGGCATCAGCGCCGACTCGGGGCGGCTGACCACCTGCGCGGCACGGAAGCGTGCGCGCGCCTCGGCACGCGGCAGGATGGCCACGATCTCGCTGCCACGCACGGCAACGGCATGGTCTTCCAGCACCACCGCATGCGGCTCGATCGGAACGACATGACCGGCTTCGATGAGCAGGTCGCAGGCTTCGGGGAGGTGCGGGCTATCGCTCATGCGGGCTCACTGGCTGGGGGGCGGCGAGATACTTCTGGGGACACGCCCCTGGGTCAGGGGCTGCCGCGAAGCGGCGGGGTCTGGAGACCCGTGAAGCGGGGCCCATGATCTGCCGAAGCAGATCATGGGAGCGCCCCC
>NZ_JBHHMJ010000764.1:0-590 GCF_042136455.1 Stenotrophomonas sp. 3diitr2024 | reverse complement strand
TGGGGTTGCCGGCCAGCGGCCGGCACTACCCGGCAGGTGCCAACCTGCATTTGGTGGGTGCGGACCGTTGGTCCGCACGATCCCTCAGCGCAGCGCGCCCAACCATGCCACGCACGCCTCGCTGGGGCTCTGCTTGGCCTTCACCGTCATCCCGCTTACCCGCACGAACGTCTGCGCCGCCTGCGCCACCACCTGGCGGGCGATCAGCGCCGCCTGCTTGGTGGCCGCCTGCTGCTTGCGCAGCTGCACGATGTTGATCGAAGGCCGACCCACCGGCGCGTACTTCTGGTCGCGGCGCAGCACGTCGGCCACCTGCGCCACTTCGAATTCGGCCTGCAGGTAGCGGTGCTGTGCTTCCACCAGCTCGCGCAGCGGCGCGCGCAGTGCAGCGGTATCGGCGAAGGCGGCCAGGGCCGCGTCGCAGGCGGCGTCATCGGCGAAGCGGGTACGCAGCGCGTCCATGCTGGCCAGGGTCAGTTTGGCCATGTGGGCCTCGTTGCTGCAGGAAAGGAGCGCGATTGTCGCATTGCCAGCTCGGTAGTGCCGGCCGCTGGCCGGCAATTGCATGGGAGTGTGCGGACCAACGGTCC
>NZ_JBHHMJ010000763.1:0-4323 GCF_042136455.1 Stenotrophomonas sp. 3diitr2024 | reverse complement strand
GAGGCCGGCCAGCACGTCGCGAACGGTTTCGGACAAGTTGATGTTGGTGGTGTTCTCGATCGGGGACTCCACGTTGGTGTCCTCGATGAAGTCGCCCAGATGGGAATCCTCGTCGTCGCCGATCGGGGTTTCCATCGAGATCGGCTCCTTGGCGATCTTCATCACCTTGCGGATCTTGTCTTCCGGCATGTCCATTTCCTTGGCCAGCTCCTCCGGCGTAGCCTCGCGGCCGTACTGCTGGAGCATCTGGCGGGAAATGCGGTTCAACTTGTTGATCGTCTCGATCATGTGCACCGGGATACGGATGGTGCGCGCCTGGTCGGCGATCGAGCGGGTGATCGCCTGGCGGATCCACCAGGTGGCGTAGGTCGAGAACTTGTAGCCGCGGCGGTACTCGAACTTGTCCACGGCCTTCATCAGGCCGATGTTGCCTTCCTGGATCAGGTCGAGGAACTGCAGGCCACGGTTGGTGTACTTCTTGGCAATCGAGATCACCAGGCGCAGGTTGGCCTCGACCATTTCCTTCTTGGCCTTGCGCGCCTTGGCTTCGCCGTAGGCCATGGCACGGCTGATTTCCTTCAGCTCTTCCAGGTCCAGCTGGGTCAGCTTCTCGATGTCGATCGTCGCCTGCTGTTCGGCGATGATCTGGTCCTTCACTTCGCGCAGGGCCGACGACCACTTCTGCTTGCGCTTCAGTGCGTCTTCCACCCACTCCAGGTTGGTCTGGTTGCCTTCCCAGGAACGGATGAAGTCCTTGCGCGGCATGCGCGCGGTGACGGTGGCCAGGTTCAGCACACGGCGCTCATGCGACTTGATGTCGGCCATGGTGTCGCGCAGCTGCTTGGTCAGCACGTCGGTCAGCGGCAGCGGCAGCTTCAGGGTGACGAACACCGCCGACATCTCTTCGCGCAGGCGCGGCAGGTTCTTCTTGTCGCCCTTGGTTGCGGCCTTCTTGAAAGCGTTGAAGGCATCGCTCAGTGCTTGCATGCGCGCGGCGACTTCCTCCGGATCCGGACCGGTCGGTGCGGCTTCTTCATCGCCACCGTCGACATCGTCGTCCTCGTCCTCGTCGCCTTCGGCGTCCGCATCGGCGCTGTCATCGGCAACGACCGCCGGCGGTGCCGGCTCTTCGTCGACCAGGTCGTTGAAGCCGACGATCACTTCGGCCAGGCGCTTCTTGCCTTCCTTGTGGGCTTCGTAGTCGTTCAGCAGCGACTCGACCGAAACCGGGAACTGGCCCAGGGCGGCCTGGACCTGCGAAAGGCCTTCCTCGATGCGCTTGGCGATGGCGATTTCGCCTTCGCGGGTCAGCAGCTCGACGGTGCCCATTTCGCGCATGTACATGCGCACCGGGTCGGTGGTACGGCCACCTTCGGTGTCGAGCGCGCTCAGCGCGGCGGCAGCTTCTTCAGCCGCGGTGTCATCGACTTCGCGGTTACCGGTGTTGCCATCGTTGAGAAGCAGGGTTTCCACATCCGGCGCAACTTCATGGACATCAATGCCCATGCCGTTGATCATGCCGATGATGTCTTCGATCTGTTCCGGGTCGACCATGTCGTCCGGCAGATGGTCATTGACTTCGGCGTAGGTCAGGTAGCCCTGTTCCAGGCCCTTGCTGATCAGTTGCTTGATTTCGGATTGGGCAGGACGTTCGTTGGCCATGTAGTGCTCGCGCCACCGGCTAGGGAGAAATAGGGAACGTAGCATTATACCAGCCCGGGGCCCCGCCTGCCGGGCGGTGGTCCCGCAGGCTCAGGGCCTGAGAAGGAAGGTCACGGGACCGTCATTGACCAGGCTGACGACCATATGGGCACCAAATCGGCCCGTTTCCACCCCGGGCGCGTGATTTTCACGGCAGATCTCGACAAATCGATTGAACCCGCGTTCAGCCTCGTCCGGCGGTGCCGCGGTCGTGAAACTGGGGCGCATGCCCGAACGGGTATCGGCGGCCAGGGTGAACTGGCTGACCAGCAGCAGGCCGCCGCCGGTGTCGCGCAGCGACCGGTTCATCTTCCCGGCCTCGTCGGCGAACACCCGGTAGCCCAGCAGGCGCTCGGCCATCCGTCGCAGCTGGGCCTCGGTATCGCCCGGTTCCATGCCGACCAGGGCCAGCAGGCCGGGGCCGATCTGCCCCACCACTTCCTGGTCGACATGGACGGCGGCCTGGCTGACGCGCTGGATCAGGACGAGCATCGTGGGCTTCCAATGAACAGGGCCGGCCACGATAGCAGCGCCCTTGGCTAAACTGGCGCCGATGAATCCGCAACGCAAAGCCCGGCTGGTCTACCGCGCCACCACCCTGTTCGCCCGCCTGCCCTGGCCAGTGTTGCGGGCGTTCGCGCATGCCCTGGCGTGGACGTGGGTCCGTCTCAACGCTCGCGAGAGCCGCGTCACCCGGCGCAACCTGGAACTGGCCTACCCGGAACTGGACGGTCCGGCGCGCGACCGCCTGCACCGCGAGCTGCTGCGCTCCACCGCCCTGCAGGCCATCGAGACGCTGCGGCTGTGGAGCCAGAGGCCGGCCGACAACCTGCGCCTGCACCTGAAGCAGCGCCACGGCGAATCCCTGTACGACGCGGCGCTGGCCAGCGGCAAGGGCGTGATCGTGGCCGCACCCCACTTCGGCAACTGGGAGCTGCTGAACCAGTGGCTGGCCTCGCGCGGGCACATCGCCATCGTCTACAAGCCACCGGAGGACGAGGCCAGCGACGCCTTCCTGCAGCTGGTGCGGGGCGGCCAGAACGTGCAGCAGGTACGCGCCGAGGGCCCCGCCGTGCGCCAGCTGTTCAAGGTGCTCAAGGACGGCGGTGCCACCGGCATCCTGCCCGACCAGCAACCCAAGGCCGGCGACGGCGTGTTCGTGCCGTTCTTCGGCGTGCAGGCACTGACCATGACCCTGGTCAACCGGCTGGCCGAGCGCACCGGCGCCACCGTGCTGTATGGCTGGTGCGAGCGCGTCGGGCCGGACATGGAATTCGCCCTGCACATCGAGCCGACCGACCCGGCCGTGGCCGACCCGGACCCGCAGGTGGCGGCCACCGCGCTCAACGCCGGCATCGAGCGCATCGCCCGCCGCGACCCGACGCAGTACCAATGGACCTACAAGCGCTATACGCTGCGGCCACCGGGCAGCGGCGAGGAAGACCCGTACGCGACCGAAGAGCATCCGCACTGACGGTCGCACCACGCGGGCCCGTCCGGCCCCTGCGACCGGCGGCCGCACCACGTTGAATACGACGCCGGCGCCCCCATAGAGACTGCGATGTCCGCCTCCCCCGGTCCTGCCATGCCTGCTGCCTCTTCCCTGTTCGGCGATCCCGCCGCGATCCGCTGCGAACGCGCGGTGGCCGAACTGCGTGCCGGTCGCCCGGTACTGCTCCACGATGGCCAGGGCCAGCGCCTGGCGGTGATTGCACTGGACAGCGCCACTGCCAGCAGCTTTGCCACGTTCGCCGGTGCCGCGCGCGAGCGCCACTACCTGTTCCTGACCGCGACCCGCGCCCGCGTGCTCGGCGTGGAAGCACCGGAAGGCGCGCGCCTGCCGCTGGCTGGCATTGCCTTCGATACCCTGCCCTCGCTGGGTTACCTGCGCGAGCCCGGCCCGATGCCCGACGGCTGGGCAGCCGGCGACGCCTTCGATGCCGGCGCGGTCGAGCTGGCCCGCCTGGGCCTGCTGCTGCCGGCGATGGTCGCGGTGCGCCTGGACGTGGATGACCACACGTTCGACGGTGCCGCCGAGGTGGCCCTGTGCGATCTGGCCGAAGGCGCAGCACATGCGGCCCACGACTACGAACTGGTGGCGCGTTCGCCGGTACCGCTGCGCGACGTCGGCATGACCACCTTCGCGGTGTTCCGCGGCGGCGTGGCCCAGCGTGACCAGGTCGCGATCATCGTCGGCGAACCGGACCTGTCGGCGGTGGTACCGGTACGCGTGCACTCCTCGTGCCTGACCGGCGACCTGTTCGGCTCGCTCAAGTGCGACTGCGGCGACCAGCTGCGGCGCGGGCTGCGCAAGCTGAAGGAACTGGGCGGCGGCGTGCTGCTGTACCTGGACCAGGAAGGCCGCGGCACCGGTATCGCCGCCAAGATGCGCGCCTATGGCTACCAGCACGACGGCCTGGATACCATCGACGCCGATGCACAGCTGGGCTTCGGTGCCGACGAACGCCGCTACGGCAGTGCGGTGGCGATGCTGCATGGCCTGGGCATTTCGCGCGTGGCTCTGCTCAGCAACAACCCGACCAAGGCACAGCGCCTGCGCAATGCCGGCATCGAGGTGCTGGACTGCATTCCGGTCACCGGCGAGATCACCGCGGAAAACGA
>NZ_JBHHMJ010000757.1:0-364 GCF_042136455.1 Stenotrophomonas sp. 3diitr2024 | reverse complement strand
GGGAATATGCTCAAGCACGTCCAGCGAAACCACCGCGTCGAAGCCCTACTCCGGGAAAGGCAGCGCAGTGGCGTCTGCCACAACGAAGTCCTTCTCGTCCCCTTCGGCATGCAGATCGGTGTACAGGAACGTCGCCTGTGGCAGCGCGATGACGTGCAGCCGCCGGTGTCCGCGCAGGCCGGCGCCGCGGAACTGGCGATGGTGGTGGCCAACCCGCAGGCTGTGCAGCAGATGCACGATGCGTGGCGCGCACTCGGCGGTTGATTCCGGCAGCCGTACCTGCGGACGGGCAGGGGGCTCAGCGGCCCTTCTTCTTCTTGTCCTTCGGCAGGTTGCGGCCGAACTGGCGCACGGTCTGCTGGGC
>NZ_JBHHMJ010000755.1:0-8228 GCF_042136455.1 Stenotrophomonas sp. 3diitr2024 | reverse complement strand
CCACGGGGGGGGCCCACCGGCGCGGGCGGTTGCCCGGCGCCGGCGTCAGGTCGGGCAGGATCGCTCCCGCCCGTCCCGGATCAGGCCTTCTCGGCCATCTTCTTGGCCTTCTCGACCGCTTCTTCGATGCCGCCGACCATGTAGAACGCCTGCTCCGGCAGGTGGTCGTACTCGCCATCGACGATGGCCTTGAAGCCACGGATGGTGTCCTTCAGCGGCACGTACTTGCCCGGCGAACCGGTGAACACTTCGGCCACGTGGAACGGCTGGCTGAAGAAGCGCTCGATCTTACGGGCGCGCGACACGGCCTGCTTGTCCTCTTCGGACAGTTCGTCCATGCCCAGGATCGCGATGATGTCCTTCAGTTCCTTGTACTTCTGCAGGGTCTGCTGGACGCGCTGGGCGGTGTCGTAGTGCTCGTGGCCGATCACCAGCGGATCCATCTGGCGGCTGGTGGAGTCCAGCGGATCGACGGCCGGGTAGATACCCAGCGAGGCGATCGAACGCGACAGGGTGACGGTCGAGTCCAGGTGGGCGAAGGTGGTCGCCGGCGACGGGTCGGTCAGGTCGTCCGCGGGAACGTAGACGGCCTGGATCGAGGTGATCGAGCCGTTCTTGGTCGAGGTGATGCGCTCCTGCAGGACGCCCATTTCCTCGGCCAGGGTCGGCTGGTAACCCACCGCGGACGGCATACGGCCCAGCAGTGCCGACACTTCGGTACCGGCCAGGGTGTAGCGGTAGATGTTGTCGACGAACAACAGGACGTCCTTGCCCTTGCCGTTTTCGTCCTTCTCGTCGCGGAAGTACTCGGCCATGGTCAGGCCGGTCAGCGCGACGCGCAGGCGGTTGCCCGGCGGCTCGTTCATCTGGCCGTACACCATCGCCACCTTGTCCAGGACGTTGGAGTCCTTCATTTCGTGGTAGAAGTCGTTGCCCTCACGGGTACGCTCACCCACGCCGGCGAACACGGACAGGCCGCTGTGCGCCTTGGCGATGTTGTTGATCAGCTCCATCATGTTGACGGTCTTGCCGACGCCGGCGCCGCCGAACAGGCCGACCTTGCCGCCCTTGGCGAACGGGCACATCAGGTCGATGACCTTGATGCCGGTTTCCAGCAGCTCGGTGGCCGGGGACTGGTCTTCATACGACGGCGCAGCGCGGTGGATTTCCCAGTTGTCGCTGGCAGCGACCGGGCCGGCTTCGTCGATCGGACGGCCCAGCACGTCCATGATGCGGCCCAGGGTGCCCGCGCCGACCGGCACCGAGATGCCGCGGCCGGTGTTGACGGCAACCAGGTTGCGCTTCAGGCCGTCGGTGGAACCGAGGGCGATGGTACGCACCACGCCGTCGCCCAGCTGCTGCTGGACTTCGAGGGTGATCTCGGTGTTTTCGACCTTCAGTGCGTCGTACACCTTCGGCACCGATTCACGCGGGAATTCGACGTCGACGACCGCGCCGATGATCTGAACGATCTTGCCCTGACTCATTGCTGCATCCTCTAATGTGTGCTTTGAACGAACGCGGTCAGACTGCTGCCGCGCCGCCGACGATTTCGGAAATTTCCTGGGTGATCGCTGCCTGGCGCGCCTTGTTGTAGACGAGCTGCAGGGTGCCGATCAGCTTGTTGGCGTTGTCGCTCGCCGCCTTCATCGCGACCATGCGTGCGGCATGCTCGGAGGCGACGTTTTCCAGCAGTGCCTGGTACACCAGCGACTCGATGTAACGCGTCATCACGTGCTCCAGCACGGTCGCGGCATCGGGTTCGTACAGGTAGTCCCAGTCGTGGTGAGCGACCTGCTTCTCAGCCGGCGGCAGCGGCAGCAGCTGATCGAAGCTGGCCTTCTGCACCATGGTGTTCACGAAGCGGTTGTAGACCAGGTACACGCGGTCGATCTTGCCTTCGGTGAAGGCGTCGAGCATGACCTTGATCACACCGATCAGCGATTCCAGCTTCGGCACGTCGCCGATGTGGGTCACGCTGCCGACCATGTTGACCTTCACGCGGCGGAAGAAGGTCGATGCCTTCTGGCCGATGGTCACCAGGTCCACTTCGGCACCCTTGTCCTGCCATGCCTTGGCTTCGCCCAGCATCTTGCGGAACAGGTTGTTGTTCAGGCCGCCGGCCAGGCCGCGATCGGAGGAGATCACGATGAAACCGACCCGCTTGACCTGCTCGCGCTCGACCAGGAACGGATGCTGGTAGTCGGTGCTGGCCTGGGCCAGGTGACCGATCACCTGCTTCATCGCCTGCGCGTACGGACGCGAGGTCTTCATCCGATCCTGCGCCTTGCGGATCTTGGAGGCCGAGACCATTTCCAGGGCGCGCGTCACCTTGCGGGTGTTCTGCACGCTCTTGATCTTGGTTTTGATTTCGCGTCCGCTTGCCATCTCTTGTTTCCCGTGGCGCGGGGCTGATGCCCCGCGTTGTTCAACCGTTTGTCATCTGGTCCAGCGGAGCCTGGGGCTCCGCTCTACAGGACCGCGATTACCAGCTGCCGGTGGTCTTGAACTCGGCGATGCCCTTCTTGAAGGCACCTTCGATGTCGTTGTCCCAACCGCCGGTAGCGTTGACCTTGCTGATCAGCTCGCCCTGGGTATTGGCGAAGTGGGCGTGCAGGCCTTCTTCGAACGCCAGCAGCTTGTTGACCGGCACGTCATCGAGGTAGCCCTCGTTGACGGCGTAGATCGACAGCGCCTGGTTGGCGATCGACATGGGCGCGTACTGCTTCTGCTTCATCAGCTCGGTGACGCGCTGGCCACGCTCCAGCTGCTTGCGGGTCGCTTCGTCCAGGTCCGAGGCGAACTGCGCGAACGCAGCCAGCTCACGGTACTGGGCCAGCGAGATACGGATACCGCCCGACAGCTTCTTGATGATCTTGGTCTGGGCCGAGCCACCGACGCGCGACACCGAGATACCGGCGTTCACGGCCGGGCGGATGCCGGCGTTGAACAGGTCGGTTTCCAGGAAGATCTGGCCGTCGGTGATCGAGATCACGTTGGTCGGAACGAAGGCGGACACGTCGCCGGCCTGGGTTTCGATGATCGGCAGCGCGGTCAGCGAGCCGGTCTTGCCGGTGACCTTGCCTTCGGTGAACTTCTCGACGTATTCCTCGGACACGCGGGCAGCGCGTTCCAGCAGGCGCGAGTGCAGGTAGAACACGTCACCCGGGTAGGCTTCGCGGCCCGGCGGACGCTTCAGCAGCAGGGAGATCTGGCGGTAGGCGACGGCCTGCTTGGACAGATCGTCATACACGATCAGCGCGTCTTCGCCGCGGTCCATGAAGTACTCACCCATGGTGCAGCCCGAGTAGGCGCTGATGTACTGCATGGCAGCCGATTCGGAAGCGGTCGCGGCCACCACGATGGTGTGGGCCAGCGCGCCGTTCTCTTCCAGCTTGCGCACGATGTTGGCGATGGTCGACGCCTTCTGGCCGATCGCAACGTACACGCACTTGATGCCGGTGCCCTTCTGGTTGATCACCGCATCGATCGCCATGGCGGTCTTGCCGGTCTGGCGGTCACCGATGATCAGCTCGCGCTGGCCACGGCCGATCGGGATCATCGAGTCGACCGACTTGTAACCGGTCTGCACCGGCTGGTCGACCGACTTGCGCCAGATCACGCCCGGAGCAACGCGCTCCACCGGAGCGGTCAGGTCGGTGCCCAGCGGGCCCTTGCCGTCGATCGGCTCGCCCAGCGCGTTCACGACGCGGCCCAGCAGTTCCGGACCGACCGGCACTTCCAGGATGCGGCCGGTGGTCTTGGCGACGTCGCCTTCGCGCAGGTGCTCGTAGTCACCCAGGACCACGGCGCCGACCGAGTCGCGCTCCAGGTTCAGGGCCAGGGCGAAGGTGTTGTTCGGCAGTTCGATCATTTCGCCCTGCATCACGTCGGCCAGACCGAAGATGCGCACGATGCCGTCGGACACGCTGGTCACGGTGCCTTCGTTGCGCGATTCCGCGGCCAGCTTGACCTTCTCGATGCGGTTCTTGATCAGTTCGCTGATTTCGGAGGGGTTGAGCGTGGTTGCCATCGTCAAGTCCTAGTGCCGGCAGCGGGGCCGGACGTTAAATGAATTCAGTTAGCGAGCGCGGTCTGCAGACGGGCCAGCTTGCCCTTCAGCGAACCATCGATGACCACGTCGCCGGCGTCGATCACGGCGCCGCCGATCAGCGAAGCATCGACCGCAGTGGTCACGTCGACCTCGCGGTTGAAGCGCTTGCGCAGCGCGACCTTGATCGCGTCCAGCTCGCCGGCCGACAGCTCGGCAGCCGAGGTGACGGTGGCCTTGACCACGTGCTCGGCTTCGGCGCGCAGGGCGTCGAACATGCCGGAGATTTCCGGCAGCAGCGGCAGACGATGCGATTCGGCCAGGATGGCCAGGAAGCGCGAGTAGGTCTCGCCGTGGGACACCGGCGCCAGCAGGGCGACGGCGTCGTCACGACCCAGCTCCGGGTTGGCGAGCAGGGCCGCCACGCGCGGGTCGGCGGCGACGTGGGCGGAGAACGCCAGGGCGTCCGACCACGGCGCGAACGCGCCTTCGTCGCGCGCGGTCGCGAACGCGGCGCGGGCGTACGGGCGGGCAAGCGTGAGGGCCTGGCTCATCCTTAGATCTCCGAGGCCAGCTCGTCGAGCAGCGCCTTGTGGGCGTTGGCGTCGATTTCGCGCTTGAGCAGCTTTTCGGCACCGGTCACGGCCAGCGCGGACACCTGCTTGCGCAGATCTTCACGGGCACGGTTGGCGGCGGCGTCGATTTCAGCCTGGGCCAGTTCCTTCTGACGGGTGGCTTCGGTGATCGCTTCGTTGCGGGCAGCATCAACGATCTGGTTGGCACGCGCATGGGCCTGATCGATGATCTCGTTGGCCTTGGTGCGGGCTTCCTTCAGCGCTTCGTTGACCTTCTCCTGCGCCTGGGCCAGATCTTTCTGGCTGCGGTCGGCAGCAGCGAGGCCTTCAGCAATCTTCTGCTGGCGCTCTTCGATCGCGTTCATCAGCGGCGGCCAGATCTTGGTCGCGATGATCCAGATCAGACCAGCGAAGGCCAGCGCCTGCGCAAGAAGGGTGAAATTGATATTCATGGTTAGCTCGATCGCTGGTTTCGGGGTGGACGCGCCGCCGAAGCGGCACATCCGGCCTTCATCCGAAACCGGGTGCATCAGCACCCGGTCGTCTCAAACCGCTGTATCAGCCGGCCAGAGCCTTGGTGACGGCGCCAGCGAAGGCAGCCGACAGCGGGTTGGCGAAGGCCAGCAGCAGGCCAACGGCGACCGAGATGATGAACGCGGCGTCGATCAGGCCGGCGGTGATGAACATGCGGACCTGCAGGACCGGGATCAGTTCCGGCTGGCGGGCGGCCGACTCCAGGAACTTACCAGCCATGATGGCCAGACCCAGACCGGCGCCCAGCGCGGCCAGGCCGATCATGATGCCGACGGCAAGGGCGGTGGAGCTCTGAATCTGCGCGAAGTTGGTCAGGACGGCGAAGTACATGGTTATCTCCAGGAACTTAAGTTGCTAAGGGTGATGAAACGGATGAAGGTTGAAACGCGTTGAAGCTTGAAACTCAGTGAGCGTCTTCCGACAGGCTCAGGTACACGATCGACAGCATCATGAAGATGAAGGCCTGCAGCGGGATCACCAGCAGGTGGAACAGCATCCAGCCGAGGCCGAACACACCACCGGCAATGGCACCGAAGAAACCGGCACCACCCAGCACCCAGATCAGCAGGAACACGATTTCGCCGCCGAACATGTTGCCGAACAGTCGCATCGCCAGCGAGATCGGCTTGCTCAGCCACTCGACGATGTTGAGGATCAGGTTGAACGGCATCATCCACTTGCCGAACGGCGCCGTCAGGAATTCCTTGATGAAGCCGCCCAGGCCCTTCGACTTCAGTGCGAAGAACAGCATCAGGAAGAACACGCTGATGGCCATGCCCAGGGTGGCATTGACGTCAGCGGTCGGCACCGGCTTCCAGTAGTGCACGCCCACCCATTCCAGCGGCTTGGCGATGAAATCGGCCGGGATCATCTTCAGCAGATTCATCAGCAGAATCCAGAAGAAGATGGTGATGGCGATCGGCGTGACCAGCTTGCTCTTGCCGTGGTAGGTGTCCTTGGCCTGGCGGTCGACGAACTCCAGGCAGATCTCGACGAAGGCCTGCCACTTGCCCGGCACGCCGGCGGTGGCCTTGCGGGTGCCCAGCCAGAACGCGACAACGATCACCAGGCCCATCAGGACCGCGGTGAGGAAGGTATCGACGTGGATATGCCAGAACATACCCTCACCCTTGCCGACCGGCGCGGTCAGGTTGTGCAGGTGATGCTGGATGTAGCTGGTAGGGGTTAGAGCCTCGCCCGCCATGTGTCCGGAACCTTCAGTTAATTGAATTCTGTCAACGCCTGGCCATCGCCAGGACCTGGAACATCAAGCCGACGGCGATACCGGCCAACAGCGCCAATGCAGGCAGCTTGAAGACCAGGAACCCCACCAGCAGGACGCCGAAAACCACGACCCACTTGGCCACGATCGCAATGATCAGGCGAGCCATCGCCGATCCTGCGGCCACCGCACCCCCCCCCAGCGCCATCCTTGCCGCCACCCAGCCACCGGCCGAAATGGCCACACCGGACGCCAGCGCGCCGAGGGCATATTTCGGACCGACCAGCAGGAAGGCCAGGGCCAGGACAGCGACCGCGGCCAGCGGGTAGACCGCGGCGCGCAGCATCAGTCGCCGACCCGCATCAACGGAGTTCAGCACAGGACGTCCCGCGTGGTTGCAAGTGGAAGGCTGAGGCGGCTACAGCAGGGAGGCCTCATCGAGCCGCCAAATTATAGCAATGGGACAATTTGCGAGACAACCGCTGCCTGTTCATCCCGGGAAGCCGCAAGTTGCGGTAACGGTTACATTTTTGCGTACCACCCGGGGGACAATGACGTCCGCATGATGCTGCACCGCAGTATTGAACTTTGGTCGCAGGCGAGGAACTTTCGCCGGATGCGCGGGTCCGATCTTTCGACCTGCCTGCAGCATCCTCGTCGGCTCCACCCCGCAGGTCCCACGATGGCCCCGAAGCCCGTCTCCGGGGCCATCTTTTTGCATCGTCGCGACAGCACTGAACCGTGCACATGCCGTGGACCATACGTTCACGGATGGTGGACGGGCCTGTCCGGCACAGTGGTCTTCATTCTGATGAACCACTGCAAGGACTCTTCGATGCGCCCCGTACCCACCCTGCTCGCTCTCTCCCTGCTCGCCGCCGGCGCCTCGTTCGCCACCGCCGCCCACGCCGCCGAAGGCGACGACCGCTTTGCCCTGCGCCTGGGTGCGATGAACATCGACTCGGACAACACGCTCCGCGGCAAGACCAATGTCGCCGGGCAGGACATCGGTTTCTCCGAGGACTTCAAGCTGGGTGGCAAGGAGTGGGAGCCGCGCATTGACGGCATGTTCCGCATCAGCAACCGCCAGCGCCTGCTGTTCAACTATTTCAAGTACGACAAGGACCGCCGCGAGACCCTCGGCCAGGACATCTCCTTCGGTGACGTCAACGTGCCGTCCGGCAGCTTCGTCAAGGGCGAACTGAAGTACCAGGTGGCCAGCCTGGTCTATGACTACTCGGTGGTGGACACCGATACGTTCGACCTCGGCCTGCAGCTGGGTGCCGAGTACGCCAAGGTCAGCACCAAGGCCTACGCCGACCTCGGCACCGTGTACGAAGGCCAGTTCCTCAACGAGAAGACCGACGGCGTGGCGCCGGTGGTCGGTGCGCGATTGAGCTTCACCCCGTCCGAGAAGTGGATGATCACCCTGCAGGGCCAGTACCTCAACACGCGCTGGGGCAGCTTCGATGACTACAAGGGCGATCTGAGCCGCGCCAACGCCATCGTCGATTACCGCTTCACCAGGAACTTCGGTGTGTTCGCCGGCTACGACTGGTTCAAGCTCGATGCGGACAAGAAGGGCAGCGACGGCACCATCGGCCTGAAGCAGGAGTTCAAGGGCCCGGTGGCCGGCGTCAGCTTCGTGTTCTGACACCCGCCCCTTCCACGGCACTCTCTCTCCTGGCGCGGCCTCCGGAACATCGGGGCCGCGCTTTTTTGATTGCACGGTCAAGCAGAAGCGGGTTGGTCGAGCGCGGGGGGCAGAGGGGCTTGCGTGCGAATGTCCCCCGGCGCCGGCCTGCGGCCGTCACCTCCTCCTTTACTTCGCACGCAAGCCCCTCTC
>NZ_JBHHMJ010000061.1:0-3896 GCF_042136455.1 Stenotrophomonas sp. 3diitr2024 | reverse complement strand
TTCAACTGGCAGAAGGCGGAAGGGAAACACGCGGGCGCCCCGCCGGTGCCGGCCCGCCATCACGGCGGGCCGCACCCCGGAAGGGCGCGGCGGGCAGGAACGGCCGGGACGGCTTATTCCGGCGCAAAGAACTCGTTGCCGTGCATGTCCACCAGCTCCAGCGCACGACCGCCACCGCGCGCCACGCAGGTCAGCGGGTCGTCGGCCACCTGCACGTGCAGGCCGGTCTCCTCGGAGATCAGGCGGTCCAGGTCGCGCAGCAGGGCGCCACCACCGGTCAGCACGATGCCGCGCTCGGCGACGTCGGCGCACAGTTCCGGCGGGGTCTGCTCCAGCGCCAGCTTGACCGCGCTGACGATGCCCGACAGCGGTTCGTGCAGGGCCTCGAGCACTTCGTTGGAGCTGATCTTGATCATCTTCGGCACGCCCTCGGCGAGGTTGCGGCCGGAGATTTCCATCTCGATCACTTCCGCCTGCGGGTAGGCGCAGCCCAGCTCGACCTTGATGCGCTCGGCGGTGGCTTCACCGATCAGCATGCCGTGGTTGCGGCGCACGTAGTTGGTGATGGACTCGTCGAAGCGGTCGCCGCCGATGCGGACCGAGGCCGAATAGACGATGCCGTTGAGCGAGATGACCGCCACTTCGGTGGTGCCACCGCCGATGTCGATGACCATCGAGCCACGGGCTTCGGTGACCGGCATGCCGGCGCCGATCGCGGCGGCCATCGGTTCTTCGATCAGGAACACGTCACGGGCACCGGCTTCCTCGGCCGATTCCTTGATCGCGCGGCGCTCGACCTGGGTCGAGCCGGCCGGCACGCAGACCAGGACGCGCGGGCTCGGGCGCAGCACGCGCGACTTGTGCACCTTCTTGATGAAGTGCTTGAGCATCGCCTCGGTATAGGTGAAGTCGGCGATGACGCCGTCCTTCATCGGGCGGATGGTGGTGATGTGGCCCGGGGTACGGCCCAGCATCTGCTTGGCTTCGGCGCCGACGGCTGCCACCGAACGGGTGCCACCGATGGCACGGTCCTGGCGCACGGCCACGACCGACGGCTCGTTCAGCACGATCCCCTGCCCGCGCACGTAGATGAGGGTGTTGGCCGTGCCCAGGTCGATGGACAGGTCGTTGGAGAACATGCCACGGAGTTTCTTGAACATCTGAGGAAGGAGTCCTGAGGGGTGTCGTGCCCGCCGCGGGATGGCGAAAAAATGGGCAGAAATCGAGGCCGACAAGCCTAGCAACCCGCCTGCCGCCGAGCAAGGAAAAAACTAGCTGAACCCGCGTCTTCACAGGCTTTCGGCCTGATCGGGTCTCACCCGGTTCTGGCCCTGAGCGGCACCAGCGGGTAACCTTTGCGCCGTCGGGCGCCCAAGGGCGCCGTTTGCTTGCCCGCTGAACCGGGCCGGCCCACCCCAAAATTCACCGCATAGGCTTACATCGATGTCCGCTCTGATCTGTGGTTCTCTTGCCTTCGACACCATCATGGTGTTCCCGGACCAGTTCAAGAATCACATCCTGCCGGACAAGGTGCACATCCTGAACGTGTCCTTCCTGGTGCCGCGCATGCGCCGCGAGTTCGGCGGCTGCGCAGGCAACATCGCCTACAACCTGCACCTGCTGGGCGGCCAGCCGATCCCGATGGGCACCGTGGGCTCGGACTTCGGCCCGTACCGCGAATACTTCGAAGGCCTGGGCATCGACCTGTCGCGCGTGCGCGTGATCGATGAGCTGTTCACCCCGCAGGCATTCATCACCACCGACCACGACAACAACCAGATCACCGCCTTCCACCCGGGCGCGATGATGCGTTCCTACGAGAACCACGTGCGTGGGGTGCCGGGCGTCACCCTGGGCCTGGTCGGCCCGGACGGCCGCGAAGGCATGATCCAGAACGCGCAGGAATTCCACGAAGACGGCATCCCGTTCATCTTCGACCCGGGCCAGGCCATGCCGCTGTTCAACGGCCCGGAACTGCGCGCCTTCATCGAGCAGGCCGACTACGTGGTGGTGAACGACTACGAGTCGAACCTGCTGCAGGAGCGCACCGGCTGGGACGAGAAGGAGATCGTCAGCCGGGTCAAGGCCTACATCACCACCCGTGGCCCGAAGGGCGCGGTCATCCACACTCCGGAAAAGAGCTACGACATCCCGCCGGCGCACGAGCGCCGCGTGGTCGACCCGACCGGCTGTGGCGACGCCTTCCGCGCAGGCCTGATCTACGGCATCCAGAAGGGCTACGACTGGCTGACCATCGGCCGCATGGGCAACCTGATGGGCGCACTGAAGGTCGAGCATCCGGGCACGCAGAACCAGCGTTTCACCTTCGATGAGTTCAACGAGCAGTTCAAGCAGCAGTTCGGTTACGCGCTGGGCGCGTAAGCCGAACTGCCCGCGCATCTGATCGGTGGGTGTCGACCTTGGTCGACACTGCCGGCCAGCGGCCGGCACTACCGGAACTTCCGACCGACACGTTGCCTGCCCTCTGTAGAGCCGAGCCCATGCTCGGCTTGCGCGCGCCGGTCATGCTGCCTGCCAGGCGGCCAGCAGCGCGCGGCAATCGGCGAAATGCCAGTCGGCGCGGCCCGGCCAAGGGTTCTCTGGCAGGTTGACCAGCACGGTATGCGTGCCGGCCGCACGGCC
Source organism: Stenotrophomonas sp. 3diitr2024 (assembly GCF_042136455.1). Classification (NCBI taxonomy): domain Bacteria; kingdom Pseudomonadati; phylum Pseudomonadota; class Gammaproteobacteria; order Lysobacterales; family Lysobacteraceae; genus Stenotrophomonas; species Stenotrophomonas sp. 3diitr2024. Next base: position 1,253 of record NZ_JBHHMJ010000061.1, on the reverse strand, counting down.
GCACTCCAGGTCGTAGGCGTGGTCACCCACCATCACCGCCTGCGCAGGCCCGATGCCCCATCGCCGCAGATGCTGCTGCAGGCCCTCCGGCGAGGGCTTGGGCACCGCTTCATCGCGACCAATGATGTCGGCATCGTCGAACAACGCCCCGACCCCGATCGCCTCCAGCGTCAGCTTCGCCAGCGCATGATCATTGCGGGTCAGGATGCCCAGCCGGCAGCCAGCCGCCGCCAGCGCGCGCAGCAGCTTCACCGCACCCGGCGCCGGCAGCGCGTCCTCGGCCAGCGCGCGCTCGTGATCCAGCAACCACTCACGCTTGGCCTGCGCCGGCGCATCCGGCAACGCCGCGATATGGTCGAGGATGTCTTCCTCGGCCGTGATCTGCAATGCGCGGCGGATCGCGGCGAAATCATGCACGGCCACAGTCAGCGTGCCGTCCATGTCGAACACCCAGTGCCGGATCGCGGACAACGCGTGCACTGCGCTGCCCGCCGCAACCATCACTGCCACCACTGCGGCATGCGGCTGGCGTCGACGCCACCGGTTTCAAACACAGCGGTGCGGGTACCACCGGCCTTGACCGGGAACTCGATGCTGATCGACTTGCCCTTGCGCGCCAGTTTCCACAGCGCTTTCTGATCGGTGATGAACAGGGCAATGGCTTCATCGGTCTTCGGACGCCACGCCGCCATGGAAATCGGCTTGCCGTCGTCCACGGTTACTTTCACCGTGCACTGCGGGCAACGGAAATCGCCGGCCTGCAGCACCAGATACGCATGCCGCTTCCACTCCGGATGATCGCGGAACACCAGCTGCACCGGCTTGGCGCCGCTGCCATCCACGTCCACCCGTTCCTTGCTGTAGATCTGCGCCGAAACCTGGTTGCCCTTGCTGCCCACCGGGATCTGGTTGTACTGCCACAGCGCCTGCATGCGGCGCAGGTCGCGCGCGGCGTCACCCTTGGCCTTGACCTCGTCGAAGCCCGCGGCGATGCGATCGGCGGCGGCGGTGTCCTTGTACTGGTCCAGCAGCGAGGCACCATGCAGGCGCGCGCGTTCCCAGTCCTGCGCGGCCACGGCCATGTCGTACTGCTTGGCCACGTCTTCGGCCTTGGCCTCCTTCTGCGCCCGCACGGCGGCTGCGGCCACTGGACAGCGCGTGCACCTGCACACCTGCCTCGCGCGCGGCCGATGTCACTGCCTCAAGCAGCGCCGCGCCCTGCAGCGTTTGCCCGGCAACCGGAATCACCAGGC
>NZ_JBHHMJ010000741.1:0-7010 GCF_042136455.1 Stenotrophomonas sp. 3diitr2024 | reverse complement strand
GATGATCGCCATCGAAGAACAGCGGGCGGCCATCGCGCTGCGCGGGACATAGCGCGTCGTCGCACAGCACCGGCATCGGGTCCCACAGCACGCCACCGGCAAGCCGCGTTCGATCAACCACGCCTTCGCGTCTTCGGCGTCCTGTTCAAACCACGCCTGGGTAGATCCCAGCCGATACGTATATCCCCACGCATCCATGTCGGCCATCAGCCGCTGGCTGCCGACACCGGGCAGCTGCCCGGCCAGCACGATCTGCAGGTAGCAGGTCGCGTCTTCCTCGGCCACCGAGTCGGTGGCATCGGTGTGCACCTGCGCACGCCGTTCCGGCGGCAGTACGATCAGGTGGCAGGCCTCATGCAGCATCGAGTGCACGGGCGTGTCATCGCGTACGTACACGTTGCTGGCGATGATGCCGGCCTCTGGCTCGCCCCAGTAACTGCCGGGAATCGGTTCGCCGGGCGCCACGTGGTGCAGCCGAAGGCCATGCGCGGCGAGCAGGCGCTGCGCGTCGGCGAAGGCGATGTCGCCCACGCAGGTGATGTCCACGGCGGTTGTCGTATCGGTCATGCGGGTCAGACAGCCCCGCCCATGCAGGCACGGGCGGGGCAGGGGATCAGGGCTTGTCCGGACCTTCGGGCAGCGCCACGGAAATGTCCAGCACGTCGTGCTGGCCATCCTTTACCAGGTCGACCTTCACCGCATCGACGTCGATGTTCACGTACTTCTTGATCACTTCCAGCAGCTCGCGCTGCAGCAGCGGCAGGTAGTCCGGGCCACCACGGTGGCTGCGTTCCTGCGCGATGATGATCTGCAGGCGGTTCTTGGCGGTTTCGGCGGTGGTCTTCTTCGCTTTGAGGAAATCAAACAGGCCCATGCTTACCCTCCGAACAGCTTGCTGAAGAAGCCCTTCTTCTCGACGTTGGTGAAGCGCATCGGGCGTTCTTCGCCGAGGATGCGCGCGACGGCGTCTTCATAGGCCTGGCCGGCAGCGGATTCGACATCCAGGATGACCGGCTCGCCCTTGTTGGAGGCGTTGAGCACGTCGCCCGATTCCGGAATCACGCCGATCGCCTTCAGGCCGAGCACTTCCTCGACGTCGGCGATGCTCAGCATCTCGCCGCTTTCCACGCGCAGCGGGGTGTAGCGGGTCAGCAGCAGGAAGGCCGGCACGTCCTGGCCGGACTCGGCCTTGTGGGTCTTCGAGTCGAGCAGGCCGATGATGCGGTCGGAGTCGCGCACCGACGACACTTCCGGGTTCACCACCACCACCGCACGATCGGCGAAATACATCGCCAGGAAGGCACCCTTCTCGATGCCGGCCGGGGAGTCGCAGATGATGTAGTCGAAACCGTCGGCGGCCAGGTCCTTCAGGACCTTGCCCACGCCTTCCTGGGTCAGTGCGTCCTTGTCGCGGGTCTGCGAGGCGGCCAGCACGTACAGGTTGTCAAAGCGCTTGTCCTTGATCAGGGCCTGCTTGAGGGTGGCTTCGCCGTGCACGACGTTGACGAAGTCATACACCACGCGGCGTTCGCAGCCCATGATCAGGTCGAGGTTGCGCAGGCCGACGTCGAAGTCGATCACCGCCACCTTCTTGCCGCGCCGAGCCAGGCCGCAGGCCAGGCTCGCGCTGGAAGTGGTCTTGCCGACGCCGCCCTTGCCGGAGGTGACTACGATGATTTCAGCCAAAGGACTTCTCCTGATGATTCTGTTTGGGGGCTGCGTCAGTCCAGCGCAGCGATCTTGATCTGGTCCTGTTCCAGCCACACCTGCACGGCCTTGCCGCGCAGGTTGTCCGGGACATCGTCCAGTACCTTGTAATGGCCTGCAATGGCGACCAGTTCCGCATGGAAATCACGGCAGAAAATGCGTGCCGCAGTGTTGCCCTGGGCCCCTGCCAGCGCGCGGCCGCGCAGGGTGCCGTAGATGTGGATGCTGCCATCGGCAATGACCTCGGCGCCGGCGCCGACGGTGGCCATCACGGTCAGGTCGCAGTTCTCCGCGTACAGCTGCTGGCCCGAACGCACGTTGCCCAGCTGCATGCGGCCCGGCTTTGGTGCAGCCGCGTCGGCCACCTTGGCCACCGGCGTTGCCGGGGCCGGCTTCGGTTCGGCACGGGCTGCGCGGCGCGGCTCCGGTGCAGGCGGCGGCGGGGCCGGTTCGGCCTCGGCACGCTCGTACTGCGCTCGGAACTTGGCCAGCAGCGGCAGGCCGAGCTGCTGCGAGAGCAGGTCGATCGCGCTGGTGCCATAGGCAAGCGCCACCGGCAGCACGCCGGCGCTGCGCAGGCCATCGACCAGCGCCTGCGCGGTGGCCACATCCGGCACCTGGCTCAGGCCGCCGAAGTCGAGGATCACCGCGGCGCGGCCGAACAGCTTCGGGGCGCGGGTCACGCGCTCGCGCATTTCCTGCACGAGGCGTTCGACATCAAGGGTACGGATGCGCAGGTTGGCGATGCCCACCTGGCCGATCTTCAGTTCACCGGCCTGTTCGTAATCGAAATTCACCGCCACGCTCAGGTCCCCGTCGGCCGCTGTGCCTGCGCCGGCAGCTGCCGTGCGCGTGTCCATGCCACATCCGGCAGCTTGCCGCCGTAGGTCTCCTTGACCCAGGGGTAGCTGCACAGTTCCTTGGCCAGCATGCTGGCGCGCACATCGACCTGCGGCATCGTGTTCTGGCCCAGCTCGCGGAAGCCGAAGCTGCCGTGGAAGAGCAGGGCGGCATCGGCGCCATGGTCGAGGAAGACTTCGCAGGTCATCTGCGGGTAGCGCAGTTCGGCGAAGCTCTGCGCGTCGGCATAGAACGCACGGCCGACGCCGCCGCCACGACGGCGGCTGGCGACCACGATGCGGTCGATATAGAAGAACGGGGTGTCCAGCTGCTGCTTGAACCAGGCGAAATTGCTGCTGTCGTGCTGGCTGTCGCTGCCAAAGCCGATCAGGAAGCCGGCCAGGTTGCCGTCGCGCTCGGCGACGCGGAAGTATTCAGCGGTTTCATAGAACAGGCGCAGGCGAGCCGCATCCAGGGGAAGGATGGCCAGGCCAGCATTGTTGTTCAAAGCCAGGACGGAATCGAGCTCGTGCTCGCGCACGTCGCGGATGACAATCGACATTGTGACTCCGTGGGGTAACGCGGTTGGTCCATCAAGGGACCCTGCGCACGATTATTGCATGCCCGGGGTGGGCTGCGGCATGAACAGGCGACTGCAGGGGCATGACTTCCGTGGGAGTGCGCGACGCAGGCCGGGCCCGTAGAGTGCTGGCATGTTGGGAGTCCTCAGCCATACCCGCGTCCTCCGCCTGGCCGGCCTGTTCACCTGGGTCATGGTCGGCCTGCCGCTGGCGTACTCGCAGTTCGAGAACCTGCACAGCCGCGCTGACATGGGCGGCTGGGCGATCCTGCTGTTCGTTGCCTACCTGTCCTTCGGCACGGCCTACTACTGGCTGACCCGCATCCTGCGCAGCGACAGCCACACCAGCTGGCTGGACCGCAGCCTGCTGCTGTTGCTGACGGTCTCGGCGCTGGGGGTCAGCTTCCTCAGCGGGTCGGGCCTGGGCAGCATCCTGATGATGGTCGCCGCCGGGGTCATTCCGTGGATGCTGTCGGTACGGCTGGGGGTGCTGTGGCTGCTGGTCAGCCAGCTGGCCGTGGCTCCGGTCTACTACATGCTGCTGCGCTTCCCGCTGTTCGAAGCGGTGATGCAGTCGCTGCTGTACGGCGGCTTCTCCATGTTCATCTTCGTGACCAGCCTGGTTGCGCGTCAGCAGACCGAGGCCCGCGACGAGCAGCGCCGGCTCAATTCAGAGCTGCGCGCCACCCGCGCCCTGCTGGCCGAGAGCGCGCGGGTCAACGAGCGCACCCGCATTTCGCGCGAACTGCATGACCTGCTGGGCCACCAGCTGACCGCGCTGACCTTGAACCTGGAGGTCGCCGGGCACCTGGCCGAGGGCCAGGCCCTGGATCACGTGAAGCGCTCGCACGCGCTGGCCAAGCTGTTGCTGGGCAACGTGCGCGAGGTCGTGAGCCAGCTGCGCGAGACCGGCGCGATCGATCTGGCCGCGGCCCTGCGCCCGCTGACCGAGAACGTGCCCTCGCTGGACATCCAGCTGGAGATCGAGGATCCGCTGAACGTGGAGGACCCGCAGCGGGCCCACGTACTGCTGCGCTGCACCCAGGAGATCATCACCAACGCGGTGCGCCATGCCAGTGCCCGCCACCTGTGGATCAAGGTGTACCGTGAAGCCCCCGATCGGGTGGTGGTCGAGGCCCGCGACGACGGCGTCGGCGCGGATATGGTCAATGTGGGCAATGGCTTGCGCGGCATGCGCGAGCGCCTGCAACAATGTGGTGGCCAGCTGCAGATCGAAACCCGCCCCGGTGAGGGTTTCCGGCTGCGGGCGACGGTGCCGGCAACGGTGCTGGTGGCGGCCCTTACCAAGGTTCCTGAAGGAGTGCGTTGATGATTCGCGTCTGCCTGGTCGACGACCAAACCCTGGTGCGGCAGGGAATCCGCTCCCTGCTGGCGCTCGACGACGGCATCGAGGTGGTGGCCGAGGCCGGCGACGGCCGGCAGGCGGTCGAGCTGATCCCCCAGGTACGCCCCGACGTGGTGCTGATGGACATGCGCATGCCGGTGATGTCGGGGCTGGAGGCCCTGCAGGTGCTGTCGAGGCAGGAACAGCTGCCGCCGACCATCATCCTCACTACCTTCGACGACGATCAGCTGGTGCTGGCCGGGCTCAAGGCCGGTGCCAAGGGCTACCTGCTCAAGGACGTCACCCTGGCACAGCTGGTCGGTGCCATCCGCACCGTGGCCGACGGGGGATCGCTGGTGCAGCCGGCGGTAACCCAGCGCCTGCTGTCCGGCCTGGAGCACATGCGCAATGAATTCGTCAGCCTGGACCGCCCGGACCCGCTGACCGACCGCGAGACCGAGATCCTGCGGCTGATGGCCAGTGGCTTCTCCAACAAGGAGATCGCCAATTCGCTGGGCGTCGCCGAGGGCACCATCAAGAACCACGTGTCCAACATCCTTTCCAAGCTGGGTGTGCGCGACCGTACGCGTGCCGTATTGAAGGCCTTCGAACTCCAGCTGGTATAAGAAAAATCTTTCAAGTACAAAGACTTGGGTCGTGGCCGGGGGTTTCCGCCAGGGTTGACCCCTACTTGCCGGGTAGCGGTATGCGTTACCCTTCGAATCCTTTGTCCATACAAATACGCAGCCGGCAGGGAAACCGGTGCGCCAATCCCGATAAACAATGCCCGCGAAGCCTGCTAGGATTGGCGCTTCGCTTCAATCAACCCGGCCGTGGGATCGGCCCCGGAGACTCTCTGAATGACCCGTATTATCGAGTTCCTGATCGCCTTGGGGATCGTGGCTGGCCTGTTCGTCATCATTGGCGTATGTCTGCCGGGCGAGCGTCACATCACCGAAAGCATCGAGACCAACCGCAAGATGACGATCGTGTACGACACGGTCAGCAGCCTGCGCCGCTTCAAGGACTGGAACCCGCTGGTACTGCGCGATCCCGCCGTTGACCTGAAGCTGTCCGGCCCGGCCTCGGGTGTCGGTGCCACCCTCGACTTCACCTCCAAGGACCTGGGTACCGGTTCCTGGAAGATCACCGAAGCCGAAGAGAACAAGCGTGTTGTGATCGCCATCGAGGACGCCACCAAGGGTCACGACAAGGTCACCACCTTCAACCTGGAGCCGACCGGCAAGGGCGGTCGCAACGTCAAGATCACCCAGGACTACTCGGTGAAGTACGGCTTCGACCTGTTCGGCCGTTACGCCGGCCTGTATGTCAGCCGCCAGATCGGCGACGACATCAAGATGGGTCTGTCGCGCATGGCCAACATGCTCGCAACCGTGCCGAACGTGGACTACCGCACGCCGGAAGCCCCGCTGACCGACCTGGCCATCGTTGAAGTGCCGGCCGAGAACCTGCTGGTGGTCAACGCCGGCAACGTGGACCGCGGTCAGGACACCATCACCAAGTCCATCAAGGACAACCAGGAGTGGATCAAGCGCGTGATGGAGGCCAATGGCCTTGAAGCTGCCGGTCCGTTCCGCATCATCACCACCGACTTCGGCCAGGAGAAGTACGCCTTCGACATTGCCCAGCCGGTGAAGAAGAAGGGTGCCGAAGGTGCTGCTGCCGACGAGCTGACCGTCAAGATCGACGGCGGCGCTCCGGTCAAGTACGTGCACGTTGCTCCGCACCGTTCGGCGCATGCGGCCTACACCGGCCACATGGCGGGTCTGGACGTGGCGCGCAACGGCCTGCGTGCCTGGGCCGTGACCTCGGGCAACGAAGTCATCGACCGTCCGTACGAAACCTGGAAGGACGGCATCGACAAGTCGTTCACCCCGGAAGGTACCTACGACATCTACTGGGCCGTCAAGTAATCCCCGGCTGACCCATGTAGTGTTGGACACGAAAACGCGCCGCTCATTGCGGCGCGTTTTTTTTCATCCGGCGCCCGGCAAGGGGCGCTGCGCAAGGAGCCCTCATGTTCAATCTGGAACGTCGCGCACGTAAGCCTTCCCTGCTGGCCTGCCTGGGGGCGCTGTTGGCTGCCGTGTCGATCGGCCTGTCTGCCTATGCATCGCATGGCGTGGCCGACCCGTTGGCGCAGCAGCATCTGAACATGGCGGCGCTGTATGCGTTCGCGCATGGCGCGGTGCTGGTCGCGCTTGGGCCGCGCGCGCAGGGGGTGATCGCACACCTGGCGCTGTACGTGCTGCTGCTGGGGGTCCTGCTGTTTTCCGGCAGCCTGGTGGGTGGGGCGTTGTGGCAGTGGCCGACACGGATGGCGCCGATCGGTGGCACCAGCATGATGGCCGGGTGGGTATTGCTGGCGATCAATGCGTTGAGGCGGTGAGGGTCGCAGGGCTGTCGCTCCGATCCATGCCGATGCGATCGTGATGGTTCATGGGCGTTACTTTTCTTTTCGCGCGAAAAGAAAAGTAACCAAAAGAAACGCGCCGCCGGCCGCGAGCCGGTGCTGTG
>NZ_JBHHMJ010000738.1:0-758 GCF_042136455.1 Stenotrophomonas sp. 3diitr2024 | reverse complement strand
GGCCGCTGGCCGGCAACCTCAGACGCTTCAATTGCCGGCCAGCGGCCGGCATTACCGGACCATCGTCACGATTCGCGGATCAACACCCCATCACGCAACCGGTACTGCGCATCGACCACGCCTTCGGGCAGGTCGTCGTGGGTGATCATCAACAGGCTGCGCCCGTCCAGCAACCCGGAGAGATCCTGCAGCAGCGCACGTGCGGTATCCACGTCCAACCCTTCGGTTGGTTCGTCCAGCAGCAGGATCGGCGCGTTGCGCAGCAGTGCCCGCGCCAGCGCCAGCCGTCGCGCCTGGCCGGCCGACATCGTCGCGCCGTTCTCGCCCCCCCAGGCCTGCAGGCCACCGTTGCGCTCGGCCCAGTCGCCCAGGCGCACGCGACGGAGGACCGCCCACAAGGCGGCGTCGCTGGCATCGGGATCGCCCAACCGCAGGTTTTCTGCCACGCTGCCGGCAAACACCGGTGCGTTCTGTGGCAGCCACGCCAGTTGCTGGTGCCACTCAGCCTGGGCGACGTCGCGCAGATCGCGGCCACCATAGGTGATTCGCCCCTGCTGCGGATCCCACAGCCGCAGCAGCAGGCTGGACAGCGTGGTCTTGCCACTGCCGCTGTCGCCGCGGATGGCAATGCGTTCGCCTGGCGCCAGGGTCAGCTGGAGGCCGGTCAGCACCGGCCGCGCCGCGCCCGGCCACTGGAAATGCACATCGTCCCAATGCACGCGCGCGGCTTGCGGCACCGGCTGTGGCACCTGCGGATC
>NZ_JBHHMJ010000735.1:0-6959 GCF_042136455.1 Stenotrophomonas sp. 3diitr2024 | reverse complement strand
GGCCGCTGGCCGGCAACCTCATGAATCCTGATGCGCCTGCGTGGTTGCCGGCCAGCGGCCGGCACTACCGGGCGGCGCGTTATGGAAACCGCAGTTCCACCACGCCTTCATGCGGCAGGCTTATCTTCACCGGAACGCTCTGCAGGTCATCCTCGCTGCGGTTGGCGCTGCCGCTGCGCGAGATGCGTGCCAGCACTTCCACTTCGCGATGGGCCGACAGCGGTGCGGTTGGCATCGGACTGTCAGCGTCGCCCAGCGCAACCGTGGCCGGGAAGCTGGCCAGCGGCAGCTTGCGAGCGGCCACCGGCATCGGCGGTCCATCCACGGCGCGCGCCAGTACGAACACCTGGGTGCTGGCGGGCCAGTCGGCGTTCTTCAGTGCCGGCAGCTGCACGCGCACCTGCAGCAGCGCCGCTGGCGCCGCAGCGCCAGCATCGGGCGCCTGGCCAGCGGCCTCGCGGGCAATCGCGATCTGCGCCTGCAGCGCCCGCGCGGCGCCCGGTTCCAGTCGCGGCAGCAGGCCGCTCCACACGTCCGCAGCCTCGGCGTTCTTTCCGCGCTGCCGCAGGGCGATGCCCAGCAGCCAGCTGGCGCGCTCGGCGTCGGGGGCCAGTGTACGTGCCTGCTGCAACCAGGCCATCGCGGTGTCGTCGAACTGCTTGCCGGCATCAGCCTGCGCGCGCGCCTGCGCGGCTTCCACCAGCACGCCCGGATCATCCGGTGCCAATTCGGCGGCCTTCGCGAAGGCGTCTGCCGCAGCTGAGGCATTGCCCAGTTCGGCCTGCGAACGCCCGAGCAATGCCCAGCCATCGGCACGCTGAGGGTCGCGCTTCAGTGCATCCTGCAGGGCCTGCACCCCATCGCGCAGGGTGGCTACCGACGGCGTCGGCTGCACCTGTGCTGCACGCGGATCACCGACCAGCAGGTACAGGCAGGCACCGGCCACGCCCAGTGCGAACACGCCGACCACGAAACCGCGACGACCTTGGTGGCGCAACGGCCACAGCACCAGTGCTGCCATCAGCGCAGCAACCAGGCCGGCCAGCACCGGCAGCCAATGGTTCACCATTCGTCTCCTTCATCGGCCTTGCCGGCCGGTGCCGCGCCGACGGTGCGTCCACGTCGGCGGACGATGCCCAGCACCACCAGTGCACCGGCGCCGAGCACCAGCAGGGGGCCACCCCACAGCAGCCAGGTGCCAGGCTGCAACGGTGGTTGATAGAGCACGAACTCACCGTAGCGGGCGACCAGGAACTGCTTGATCTGTGCGTCGTCGTGGCCCTGCTGCATCAGCTGCAGCACCTCGCGGCGCAGGTCCTGCGCGATCTGCGCATTGGAATCGGCCAGCGACTGGTTCTGGCACTGCACGCAGCGCAGCTGCGCGGCCAGGTCATGGAAGCGGCGTTCCTCGGCATCATCGCGGAACTGCAGCGGCTGCGGATCGTGCAGCGGCTGCTGGGCCAGTGCGGCCAGCGGCACCATCAGGAGCAGCAGCGCCAGCAGCCAGCGCATCGGCTCAGGGCGCCGTATGCAGGGTGTTGCCGGCACTGCCCTGGGCCTTCTCGATCTTCTGCAGTGCCGGGATCAGCTTCTCGTCGACCACGCGCTGGGTCATCGCGCCACTGTACTTCCAGCGCACGATGCCACTGCCATCGACCAGGAACGTCTCCGGTGCGGCGGTCACGCCCCAGTCGATCGCGGTGCGGCCCTCGACGTCGCTGAGCACCACCATGAACGGGTTGCCCAGCTGTTCCAGCCAGTGCAGCGCGTCAGTCGGGTCATCCTTCCAGTTGTAGCCGATCACGCGCACGCGCTTGCTCTCGGCAAAGCGGGTCAGCACCGGATGTTCTTCGCGGCAGGCCGCGCACCAGCTGCCCCAGACGTTCAGCAGATAGGGCGCACCGCGCAGGTCGTCGCTGTGTACGATCATTTCCGGGTCATGCAATACCGGCAGCGCGAACGCCGGCGCCGGCTTGTCGATCAGGGCCGACGGCAGCACGTCGCGCTGCGGGTCGCCCGATTTCATCACCCCGTAGATCATCAGCCCGAGCAGGCCGAAGAAGAACAGCACGCCGATCACGATGGCTACCGGCGGCAGCGGGCGGGAGGGGCGCGGGGCGGGGGACTCGGACATGGGAACTCCTACGGACGACGGAAACGGCGGTCGGCGGCGGTGATGAATCCGCCCAGGGCCATCAGCAGCGCGCCCAGCCAGATCCAGCGCACGAACGGCTTGATGTGCACCCGTACCGCCCATGCATTGTTGCCCAGCGGCTCGCCCAATGCCACGTAGACATCGCCGTCGAAGCGTGCATCGATGCCGGCCTCGGTCATCACCTGGCCGCCGCTGGCGTACTGGCGCTTTTCCGGATGCAGCAGGGCCAGCTCGCGGCCGTCGAGGAACACGCGCAGGTGGCCGCGGTCGGCGATGAAATTCGGCCCTTCGCGATGGTCCACGCCCTCGAAGCGCACTTCGTGGCGACCGATCACCAGCTGCTGGCCAGGCGCCAGCGCCACTTCGCGTTGCACGTTCAGCGCTTCCACCAGCAGCGCGCCCGCCAGGAACACGGCGATGCCGGCGTGGGCGACGATCATGCCGAGCATCTCGGCGGTGAAGCGGCCATTTCCGCGCAGGCGCTGCCAGACGAAGCGTGCGGTGCCGAGTGCGACCCAGGCCGCAGCGGCGACGCCGATGCCGGCCTTCCAGCCGTTCTGCGGCGCCTGCCACCAGGCCAGCGCGCCCAGCAGCAGCGCCAGTCCCAGCCAGGGTGCCAGCAGCGCGAAGGCGCGCGAGGGCTGGTCACGCTGCCATTTCACCAGCGGGCCGAACGGCAGCAACAGGATCATCGGTGCCATCAGCAGCAGGAACAGGCTGCCGAAGTAGGGCGGGCCGACCGAGATCTTGCCCAGCGACAGCGCATCGGCCAGCAGCGGGTACAGCGTGCCCAGCAGCACCATTGCGCAGGCGGTGGCCAGCAGCAGGTTGTTGGCCAGCAGCAGGGTCTCGCGCGAGGCCGCGGTGAAGCCACGGCGTGGATCATCGGCATCCACGCTCAGCTGGCTGGCCCGCAGCGCATACAGCAGCAGGCTGCCGCCGACCAGCACCGACAGGAACACCAGGATGAACAGGCCGCGCGAAGGATCGGCAGCGAACGAATGCACGCTGGTCAGCACGCCCGAGCGCACCAGGAAGGTGCCCAGCAGCGACAGCGCGAACGCAGCGATCGCCAGCAGCAGGGTCCAGCTGCCGAAGGTGCCCCGTTTTTCGGTGACGGCCTGTGAATGGATCAGTGCCGCACCGACCAGCCACGGCATGAAGCTGGCATTTTCCACCGGGTCCCAGAACCACCAGCCGCCCCAACCCAGCTCGTAGTAGGCCCACCAGCTGCCCAGTGCGATGCCCAGGGTCAAAAAGCCCCAGGCGACGTTGGTCCACGGCCGCGTCCAGCGCAGCCAGCGCGCATCCACGCGACCTTCCAGCAGCGCGGCCACTGCGAATGCGAAGGGCACCGCGAAGCCTACGTAGCCCAGGTACAGCATCGGCGGATGGATGATCAGCCCCGGGTCCTGCAGCAGCGGGTTGAGGTCGCGGCCTTCCAGCGGCGCCGGGTTCAGGCGCAGGAACGGATTGGAGGTGAAGATCAGGAAGGCGACAAAGCCGACGCTGACCACGCCCATCACTGCCAGCACGCGCGCCTGCACCGGTGCCGGCAGGTGCCGCGAGAACAGCGCCACCGCGCCGGTCCACAATGCCAGCACCAGCGCCCACATCAGCAGCGAGCCCTCATGCGCGCCCCACACCGCCGAATAGCGGTAGATCAGCGGCAGCAGCGAATTGGAGTTCTCGGCCACGTAGCGCACCGAGAAATCCTGCTGCACGAACGCGGCGGTCAGCACCGCGAAGGCGCCGGCCAACAGCAGCAGCTGCGCGAAGGCGGCAGGCCGCGCCACTGCCATCCATGCCGCGTTGTTGCGATGCGCACCGACCAGCGGCAGGCCGGCCTGCAGCAGCGAGGCCAGCAACGCACACAACAGCAGGATCTGACCCAGTTCGGGCAGCACTCAGCGCACCTCGGGGGCCGTCACCGGCACGTCGTGCTTGCGATGGGCATCGCCCATCTTGTCGGCCACTTCCTTCGGCACGTACTTCTCATCGTGCTTGGCCAGCACTTCGTCGGCAACGAAGACACCGTCCTGCAGGCGGCCACTGGCGACCACCGCGGTGCCTTCGGCGAACATGTCCGGCAGGATCCGCGAGGTGGTCACCGCCAGCTGTGCATCGCCGTCGGTCACTTCGAAGCGCGCCTCCAGCGAGCCCACCGGGCGGTTGAAGGAGCCCTTCACCACCATGCCGCCCAAGCGGAAACGCGACTGTGCATCGACATCGCCGCGCAGCACTTCCGAAGGGGTGTACAGGTAGGCGATGTTGCGCTCCAGCGCCATCGCCACCAGCGCGGTGGCCAGGCCGGAGGCGAGCAGGGCCAGCAGCACCCACACCAGGCGGCGACGCTGCACCGGGGTCATCGTTCCAGCTCCGTCGACAGCGTCGTCGCTGCGTCCTGCCTACCAGCGCGGGTCTGCTGCCGCTGCTGGCGGGCCAGTGCCAGCCGGCGCGCCACGCGCAGGCGCAGCCAGGAACCGAGGGCATCGGCGCTGAGTACCAGCACGAATACGGCGTAGGCGCCGATCACATAGGGCAGGTGGGTCATGGCTGGGCCTCCCGGGAGGCGCGCGCGGCATCGACACGGCCGCCGACCCAGGCCTTGCCGGCCTCGCGGTCGAGATTGTCGGCGCGGGCCTTGGCCAGCACCGAACCGGCGAACCAGAACTTGGTGCCGATCACCATCCACCACAGCGGCGCGATCATCGCGCTACTGATCGCCGATTCACCGAACACGCTGATCGACTGGCGCTGGTGCAGGCCACCCCACCAGTCCACCGAATAGCGGATCACCGGCAGCAGGCTGACACCTACAATCGCCAGCAGGCCAGCGGCGCGCGCGGCGCTGCGGCGGTCTTCGATGGCGTGGTACAGGCCGATCACGCCCAGGTACAGGAACAGCAGTACCAGTTCGCTGGTCATGCGCGGGTCCCAGTCCCACCAGGTGCCCCAGGTGCCCTTGCCCCAGATGCTGCCGGTCAGCAGGGTGATGAGGGTGAAGCCGGCGCCCATCGGCGCGCAGGCCATGGCCAGGATCTCGCAGACCTTGATCCGCCAGATCAGCGCGATCGCGGCATACAGCGCCATCAGCGCGAACACGAACAGGCTCATCCAGGCACTGGGCACGTGGATGTAGAGGATCCGGAAGCTGTCCAGCTGCTTGGCTTCAGGCGGCACCACCAGCAGCGCCTGCCACATGCCGACCAGCAGCACCGGCACTGCAGCAAGGTAGAACACCCGCGACCAGCGGGCAGCGAAACGGTCGAACGTGGGAGGCGAACCGAGTTGGTGGAACCAGCGGACAATCGGATTCATGCGTGGCGGCTATCCAGCAGGGGTGGATTGGCTCTCAGCTCGGTCAACTCAGAGAAATACGTATTGCAGCGGCGGTGGCCAGCGGCGCCAGCACCAGCGCGACCAGCAGGCCGGCGCCCAGCATCAGCAGCGCACCGACCGGATCCTGCCCGCGCCCGGCTGCCGCCAGGCTGCCTGCGCCGAACACCAGCACCGGCACGTACAGCGGCAACGACAGCAGCGCCACGAGAATACCAGAGCGCCGGATGCCAACGGTCAGTGCGGCGACCACGCCACCGATCAGGCTCAGCAAGGGCGTGCCCAGCAGCAACGATGCCAGCAACATCGGCAGCTGGTCATGCGGCAGATGCAGCATTTCGGCCAGCAGCGGGCTGACCACGATCAGCGGCAGTGCCGTGGTGGCCCAGTGCAGCAGCACGCGCACCAGTACCAGCCAGGCCAGCGGCACCGGCGCCAGCAGCCATTGCTCCAGCGAGCCATCTTCGGCGTCGGAACGGAACAGCGAATCCAGCGACAGCTGTCCCGCCAGCAGCACGGCCAGCCACAGCACGGCGCCGGCGGTGGCGGCCAGCAGTTGTGGCTCACGACCCTGGGCCAGCGCGAACAGCACCACCACCAGCACCGCGAACAGCAGCGGTTGCAGCGCGTCGCCGCGGCGGCGCCAGAGCAGGCGCAGGTCGCGCTTGAGCAGGGCGCCTGCGGTCTGCCAGAGGCCTGGTTCGGTACCCGGCGCGATCATGCGGCACCGCCGAGGTCGAGCTGGCGGGTACGTACCGGCGGTGCGGCATAGGCGCCATGGGTGGTGACCAGCGCAGCGCCGCCGGCGCGCAGGTGCGCCGAAATCATCCGGTTGACCAGGGTGATGCCCTCCAGGTCGAGGTTGGCGTAGGGTTCGTCGAGCAGCCACAGTGGCGCCGGCGACAGCCAGATGCGCGCCAGTGCCAGCCGCCGCTTCTGCCCGGCCGACAGGTGGCGTACCAGAGTGTCCTCGTAACCGGCCAGGCCGACGATGGCCAGCGCGTTGCCGGGCATCTGCCGCGCACGGCGGCCGTGCAGGCCACACAGGAAGTGCAGGTTTTCCAGCGTGCCGAGGTCCGGCTTCAGCGCCGGCAGGTGGCTGAGATAGGCGACATAGCGCGCACGCTCTGCGTTGCTGGCCGGCTTGCCGTCGATCCGCACCTGGCCGGCGCCGGGCCGGGCCAGGCCGGCCAGAACGCGCAGCAGGGTGGTCTTGCCGGCGCCGTTGCCACCCTGCACCAGCAGGGCTTCACCCGCGTCCACATGGAAGTCCAGCGGGCCGAACACCGGCTCGTCATTGCGGGAGAAGCTCAGGCCGCTGGCGGCCAGCAATGCAGGGGTGTCCAAGGGGCAGGGGTCTTCATGCCGGAGTGCGGTCGCAATTGTAGCGGTGAATTCACAGGGTAGTGCCGGCCGCTGGCCGGCAATCTCGCCATCTGCCAGCCGAGGTTGCCGGCCAGCGGCC
>NZ_JBHHMJ010000727.1:0-4610 GCF_042136455.1 Stenotrophomonas sp. 3diitr2024 | reverse complement strand
GAGGCCGGCCAGCACGTCGCGAACGGTTTCGGACAAGTTGATGTTGGTGGTGTTCTCGATCGGGGACTCCACGTTGGTGTCCTCGATGAAGTCGCCCAGATGGGAATCCTCGTCGTCGCCGATCGGGGTTTCCATCGAGATGAACCACTGCGGAGTGGCGCGGAACACCACTGGTGTCTTGTGGCGCCAGCAGTGCGGATAGCTGTGGCGGATCGGGTGGAAGGCCAGCAGCGCACCGTTGTCGCGCAGCACGCCGACGATGGCCTCCTGCGCCTTCCACAGGTGCTGGCCGGCCAGCACCACCTCACCGGCCGGCGGGGTCGATTCCAGGTACACGCCACGGCCGTCGATCGGGGTCACCTGCCCGGCGTTGTACTTGTCCAGCAGGCCGTACTTCTGGCTGACCACGAAGTCTTCCTGGCCGTGGCCAGGGGCGGTGTGCACCGCACCGGTACCGTCCTCGTCGGAGACGTGGTCGCCATTGAGCAACGGGATGTCGCGCTCCGGATAGAACGGATGCGCCAGCAGCTGGTTCTCCAGCGCCGCACCGGTGGTTTCACCGTGCAGCACGACGCTCTCGACGCCGTAGCGCTGCAGCGAGCGCTCGGCCAGCGCGGCGGCCAGCACCAGCCAACGGCGCTTGCCGTTGTGGGCCGGGCCTTCGGCCAGCACATAGTTGATTTCCGCGCCAAGCGACACCGCCAGCGAGGCCGGCAGCGTCCACGGGGTGGTGGTCCAGATCGGCACGGCCACTTCGACGTCGGCCGGCACGCTCACACCGAACGCCTTGCCGATGGCCTGGGCATCGCGCGCGGCGTAGGCCACGTCGATCGCCGGCGATTCCTTTTCCTGGTACTCGATCTCCGCCTCGGCCAGTGCCGAGCCACAGTCGAAGCACCAGTACACCGGCTTGGCACCACGCACCAGGTGACCGTTGGCGACGACCTTGGCCAGCGCACGGATCTCATTGGCTTCGAAGTCGAAACTCAGGGTCTTGTACGGGTTGTCCCAATCGCCGGTCACGCCCAGGCGCTTGAAGTCCACGCGCTGGATGTTGATCTGCTCTTCGGCGAACTCGCGGCACTTCTGCCGGAATTCAACCGCATCGAGCTTGGTGCCGACCTTGCCCCACTTCTTCTCGACCGCGATCTCGATCGGCAGGCCATGGCAGTCCCAGCCCGGCACATAGGGCGCATCGAAGCCGGCCAGGTAGCGCGACTTGACGATGATGTCCTTCAGGATCTTGTTGACCGCATGGCCCAGGTGGATGCGGCCGTTGGCGTAGGGCGGGCCGTCGTGCAGCACGAACAGCGGGCGGCCGGCGGCGTTGTCACGCAGCTGCTGGTAGAGCCCCTGCGCTTCCCACTGCGCCAGAATGCCCGGCTCGCGCTTGGGCAGGTCGCCGCGCATCGGGAATTCGGTGGCTGGCAGGTTCAGGGTGGTCTTGTAGTCCTGGCTCACGCAGTGGCTCGCAATCTATGTTCGGAAAGGAGGGCGCGCGCCTGTTCGGCGTCGCGGTGCATCTGGTCGGTCAGTGCCGCCAGATCATTGAATTTCTCTTCGTCGCGCAGCTTGGCGACAAACTCCACGTCGATGTGGCGCCCGTACAGGTCGCCCTGGAAATCGAACAGGTGGGCTTCCAGCAGCGGCTCCACGCCCTCCACCGTCGGCCGAGTGCCGAAGCTGGACACCGACGGCCACGGCTGGTCGAACACGCCGTGCACCCAGGTTGCGTAGATGCCCGACAGCGCCGGGGTCTTCGGGAAGCGCAGGTTGGCGGTGGGGAAGCCCAGCGTACGGCCAAGCTGGCGACCGCGCACCACGCGCCCGCTGATCGCATACGGGCGACCGAGCAGGTCGTTGGCGCGGGCGAAATCGCCCCCCTGCAGCAGCTGGCGGATGCGGGTGCTGGAGATGCGCTCGCCATGCAGGTCCACCGCTTCAATCTCGCCGGCGCTGAAGCCCAGTTCGGCGCCCATCTCCTGCAGCAGTGCCAGATCACCGCGGCGGCGGTTGCCGAAGCAGAACTCCGGCCCGATCCAGACTTCGCGGGCGCCCAGCCGGTGCACCAGCAACCGGCGCACGAAGGTCTCGGCCGGCATCGCCGCCATCGCGGCATCGAAGCGCAGCAGGCCGACCGCATCGACACCGAGCTCGCGCAGGATCTCGACCTTGCTGCGCGCCAGGGTCAGCCGCGGCGGCGGCGTGCCCTGGGCGAAGAATTCACGCGGCAGCGGCTCGAATGCCACGGCCACTGCGGCCACGCCCAAGGCGCGCGCGCGGGCGACCGCGTGGCGGACCAGCGCACGATGGCCCAGGTGGAGGCCGTCGAATGCACCGATACAGACCACGCTTCCGTTGGGGAACAGCTCCCCGCCCTCGACGCTTCTGAACAGCCTGCTCATCAACTCTCGTTCCGGCCCGACCGGGGCCGCCGCTTCAATGGTGTAACCCTGAAGTATAGCCGCCACGGGCCGCGATCAATGCCCGCGCAGGTCGCGCGGGCGGAAGCCCATCGCCAGCATGGCCACCGCATAGGTCGCGCCGCCGCCGCCGACCAGCAACGCCAAGGCACCGATCCGCTCCCACACACGCATCGCGGAGAAACCCGGCAGCCAGTGCAGCAGGGCCAACAGCACGCCAACCATGGCCGCGCAGGCCAGCACCAGGCGCAGCAGATAGCCGCCCCAGCCCGGCCGGCGCTGGTAGACATCGGTCTTGCCCAGCCAGTACCAGAGCAGGCCCAGGTTCAGGTAACTGGACAGCGCGCTGGCGATGCCCAGTGCCAGGTGCAGGCCCGGCTGCTTGCCGATGGCCGCCATCACGCCCTGCGCCTTCAGCGCGTCGGGCACCATCACCTGGTACAGCACGGCCAGCAGGGCGAAGTTGAACACCATGTTGGCCACCAGCGCCGCCACGCCGGCGCGCACCGGGGTCTTGGTGTCCTGGCGGGCGTAGAAGGCCGGCAGCACCACCTTCAGCAGGGCGAATGCCGGCAGGCCGAAGCTCAGGCCATACACCGACAGCGCGGTCATGCGGGTGTCGAAGGCGCTGAACTGGCCGTGCTGGAAGATGGTCGCGATCAGCGGCTCGGCCAGCAGCAGCAGGCCCAGCATGGCCGGCACCGAGATCAGCAGGGTCATGCGCAGGCCCCAGTCCAGCGAGCGCGAGAAGCCCTCGCGGTCGGTGCTGACATGGTGGCGGGCCAGCGCCGGCAGGATCACCGTGCCCAGCGCCACGCCGAACACGCCCAGCGGCAGCTCCAGGAAGCGGTCAGCCAGCGACAGCCACGACTGCGAGCCGTCGGTCAGCTTGGCCGCGATCACCGTATCCAGCAGCAGGTTGATCTGCGCCACCGAGGAACCAAACAGGGTCGGCACCATCAGCGTCATGACCTTGCGCACACCCGGGTGGCGCCAGCCCCAGCGCGGCAGGGTCAGCAGGTTGATGCCCTTCAGCGAGGGCAGCTGGAACAGCAACTGCAGGATGCCGGCGGCCAGCACCGCCCAGCCCAGCGCCAGGATCTGCTTTTCCGGCGTGCCGCCCAGCCGCGGTGCCAGCCACAGCGCGCCGGCGATCATGCACAGGTTGAGAATGACCGGGGTCAGCGCCGGCATGGCAAAGCGCTGGAAGCTGTTCAGCGCACCACCGGCCAGTGCGGTCAGCGAGACGAACAGCAGGAACGGGAAGGTCAGGCGGAACAGGTCGACCAGCAGGCCCTGCTTGACCGGGTCGGTATCAACGCCACTGGAGAAGACCGAGGCCAGCTGCGGCGCGAAGATCAGCGCCAGTGCGGTGACCAGCATCAGCACCCCGCCCAGGGTGCCGGCGGTGCGGGCCATCAGTTCGCGCAGCTCGGCGTGGCTGCGGGTTTCCTTCACTTCCGTGAACACCGGCACGAAAGCGGTGGCGAAAGACCCTTCGGCGAACAAACGCCGCAGGAAATTGGGTACCCTGAAGGCGACCCAGAAAGCATCAGTGATGGCGTTGGTGCCGAACGTGGTGGTCACCACGAAGTCCCGGACAAGTCCGAGAACGCGCGAGACCATGGTCATGCTGCTGAACGACAGCAGGCCCCGCAACAACTTGGGTGAACTCACTCAGCGTCCCTCTTGACAATCGACTTGACGTGCATTTCTTACGCCATCATACTAGCTAGCTTGCTGTTCCCATAACACCGATTTTTTCAGGAAACCACCACCGTGGCCAATATCAAGTCCGCCAAGAAGCGCGCCAAGCAGACCGTCGTGCGCAACGCGCGCAACGTGGCTCAGCGCTCGATGCTGCGCACCGCTGTCAAGAAAGTGATCAAGGCGCTGGACGCCAACGATGCCGCCGGCGCCGAAGCCGCCTTCGCCGTTGCCCAGCCGATCCTGGATCGCTTCAGCGCGCGTGGCCTGATCCACAAGAACAAGGCTGCTCGCCACAAGAGCCGCCTGAACGACCGCATCAAGGCCCTCAAGGCCGCCTGATCCGGCGTTGCCGCCCTGCCCTTCGGGGTTGGGCTGCAGACAAAAGCCCGGCCCCGGCCGGGTTTTTTGTTGCCCGCGATCCGGGACTTTTGACACGTCCGGGGTCAGATCCCTTTTCCAGCGGAAAAGGGATCTGAC
>NZ_JBHHMJ010000722.1:0-3606 GCF_042136455.1 Stenotrophomonas sp. 3diitr2024 | reverse complement strand
CCGCTGGCCGGCAACCATAGGGAAACTGGCAACGGTCCACGGGGCTGCCGGCCAGCGGCTGGCACGACCGGAGGCGGTCAGAACCGGTTGTCACCATCCAGCATCCGGCCCAGGCCGCCCAGCACCGAGCCTTCGCCGCGGCTCTGGCCGCCGCCCTGCGGTGCGGCCATCCACATGCGGCCGGCCAGGCGTGAGAACGGCAGCGACTGCAGCCAGACCTTGCCGGGGCCGGTCAACGTGGCCAGGAACACCCCTTCGCCGCCGAACAGCATGCTCTTGATGCCGGCCACCCGACGCACGTCCATGTCCACCGTCGGGTGGTAGGCCACCACGCAGCCGGTATCCACGTCCAGGCGTTCGCCGGCGGCCAGCTCGCGCTCCACCACGCAGCCGCCGGCGTGGATGAACACCCAGCCGTCGCCCTCCAGTTTCTGCATGATGAAACCCTCGCCCCCGAACAGGCCGGTCATGATCTTGCGCTGGAACTGCACGCCGATCTGCACGCCGCGCGCGCCGGCCAGGAAACTGTCCTTCTGGCAGATCAGGCGGCCGCCGTGCTGGTCCAGTTTCATCGCCAGCACCGTGCCGGGGTAGGGCGCAGCGAAGGCGACCTTGCCCTTGCCATGGCCGCTCTGGGTGTAGACGGTGGCGAACAGGCTTTCGCCGGTCAGTACGCGCTTGCCGGCAGCCATCACCTTGCCCATGAAGCCGCCGCCCTGGTCGCCATTGGCGGCGCCGAACACGGTATCCATCTGCACTGTGGCGTCCTTGAACATCAGCGCGCCGGCCTCGGCAATGGCGCTCTCGCCGGGATCAAGCTCGATTTCCACGAACTGCATTTCATGGCCGACGATGCGGAATTCGATGTCGTCGGCGCGGCCGCTGGCGGCGGCGGGGACCGGGGGTGGGGTGTGGGGCATGCCCAGGGCCGCGGATTGCAGTTCGGGCACTTCGGCAATCGAGGTCCATCCGCTCATGCCCTGGCACCAGGCCAGCGCGCGCGGGTTGGCCTGCGCGTAGCGGCGCGCGGCCGGGTCATCGAGCGGTCCGATTCGGTCGGCCTGGGCCGAGGCATGGAAGTACCACTGGGTCATTGCGGCGGCTCCGCGGCGCTGGAAAACCCCGAGTCTAGCGAGCGCCCCGGGGGGCAGGGCGACGGGGCCATGAACGGCCGGCATTTGCGGGGCAGGTGCTGTATTGCAACAATTATCTGGTAGCGCCGTTTTACCACCCCTCCAAACACAGCCTACCGCCATGTCCCCGACCCGCACTTCCCGTGGCCGCCTTCCGGTCGCGCGCCCTCTCGTTGCCGCTCTTTCCGCCCTGCTGCCGTTGGTAGCAGCCGCCCAGGAGACCCCTGCCGCCAAGGATCCGGTTGCCCTCGACACCCTGCAGGTCACCGCGCAGCGCCGTGTCGAGAACGCCAAGGACGTACCGGTTGCAGTCAGCGCGATCCAGGGCGAGAAGCTGGATGTGCTCGGTTCGGCCGGCGATGACATCCGCTTCCTGGCCGCACGCGTGCCGAGCCTCAACATCGAGTCGTCCTACGGTCGTGCCTTCCCGCGCTTCTACATCCGCGGCCTGGGCAACACCGATTTCGATCTCAATGCCTCGCAGCCGGTGTCGCTGGTATACGACGACGTCGTGCAGGAAAGCCCGCTGCTGAAGGGCTTCCCGCTGTTCGACCTGGCCAACGTGGAAGTGCTGCGTGGCCCGCAGGGCACCCTGTTCGGCCGCAACACGCCGGCCGGCGTGGTCAAGTTCGATTCGGCCCGCCCGTCGCAGGATGCCGACGGCTATATCCGCGTCGGCTACGGCAGCTACAACAGCTGGAACGTGCAGGGCGCCTACGGCGGCCCGCTGACCGACCGCTGGTCGGCGCGCGTCTCGGCGATCTACCAGCGTCGTGACGACTGGGTCGACAACACCCGTGTGGGCGCGCCCAACAGCGGCTTCGAAGGCTATGACGAAGCGGCAGGCCGCGTGCAGTTCCTGTACGAAGGCGATGACTTCGAAGCGCTGTTCAACCTGCACAAGCGCAAGCTCAACGGCACCGCCCGCCTGTTCCGCGCCAACATCATCCAGAAGGGTGGCAATTCGCTGGTCGAGAACTTCGACCGCGACAAGGTGGCCAACGACGGCGTCAACTTCTCCGACCTGGAGACCTGGGGGGGCAGCGCGCGCCTGCAGTGGAACCTCGGCTCGGTGACCCTGCACTCGATTACCGGCTACGAGACCGCCGAATCGCTCAACCGCGGTGACATCGACGGTGGCTACGGTGCGGCCTTCCTCGGTGCCGGCAACTACGGCCCGGGCCTGATTCCGTTCTCCTCGGAGTCGGCTGATGGCCTGCCGCACCATCGCCAGTGGACGCAGGAATTCCGCGTCGAGTCCAACGAGTGGGGCCGCTTCGACTGGCAGGCCGGCGTCTTCTACTTCGATGAAGACGTGACCATCAACAACTTCAACTACGACTCGCTGGCCCCGGGCAATCCGCAGACCGGCCACGTGGTGCAGAACCAGCGCAACAAGGCCTGGGCAGTGTTCGCCTCGGGTGACTTCGACGTCACCGACCGCTTCAAGCTGCGTGCCGGCGTGCGCTACACCCAGGACAAGAAGGACTTCAGCGCCAGCGTGCTGCAGGCGGTTCCGTTCGGCACCCCGGTCAGTGGCCCGTACCTGGCCAACACCGACGTCAACGACGTCAGCTGGGACCTGAGCGGCGTCTACAAGCTCACCGACGACATCAACGCCTACGCCCGCGTGGCCAAGGGCTTCCGCGCGCCGTCGATCCAGGGCCGCCTGGCCTTTGCGCCGGGTCTGTCGCAGGCCGATTCGGAGAAGGTCATCTCGTACGAGGCCGGCATCAAGGCCGACCTGTTCGAGCGCCGCGCGCGCCTGGGCCTGAGCGTGTTCCGCTACGACGTCGATGGCCAGCAGCTGATCGCCGTGGGCGGTGCCAATAACACCGCCACCCTGCTCAACGCCGACAAGACCATCGGCCAGGGCGTCGAGCTGGACCTGGAGGCCTACCTGGCCGACAACGTCCTGCTGACCTTTGGCAGCAGCTACAACGACACCGAGATCAAGGACAAGAACCTGGCTGTGGCGATCTGCGGCGGCGGCTGCACCATCACCGACCCGACCACGGTGATCAACGGCCAGACCTACGCGCTGGTGAACGGCAACCCGCTGCCGCAGGCGCCGAAGTGGATCCACAACGCGACCCTGCGCGTGGGCTTCCCACTCAGCGATGGCAGCGAGCTGTACGCCTACACCGACTGGGCCTACCGCAGCGCGGTGAACTTCTTCATCTACGAGTCGCCGGAATTCCGCGGCCGTAGTTCGCTGGAAGGCGGCCTGCGCCTGGGCTACAACTGGGGTTATGGCCAGTACGACGTGGCGGTGTTCGGCCGCAACCTGACCAACCAGACCCGCGTGGTCGGTGCGATCGACTTCAACAACCTGACCGGCTTCCTCAACGAGCCGCGCACCTGGGGCGTGGAGTTCACCGCGAAGTTCTGATGCGGTCGCTGCGGTAGTGCAATGAAGAAGGGCCGGCGCACTGCCGGCCCTTCTGCTTCGCACCCACCGGTAGTGGCGGCC
>NZ_JBHHMJ010000695.1:0-341 GCF_042136455.1 Stenotrophomonas sp. 3diitr2024 | reverse complement strand
GCACGGTCTCACCGGCCGCGTTGACCTTGGTGCCGATGCCGGACAGCGCATAGAAGACATTGGCAGGCACCACGTCCAGCAGCACCTGCACCACGCTGGGCACTTCGCGCGGCACGTATCTACGCTAACCTGCACGGGTTGGCCACGCCTGATGCGGCCGAGTAGAGAGTGAAGCACGCAAGCATGAAGTTGACCCTGCCCACCTGGCTGACGTTGTTGCGGATCGTGATGATCTCAATTCGGAGGCCGCCGAACGGCGTCTGTACCAATGTTGCTTCTGGGGCCTCACCGCCGCCGCGGTTCTGCTGATCTGCTGGATGGTCTGGCTATGGTTGTTCGGC
>NZ_JBHHMJ010000693.1:0-7642 GCF_042136455.1 Stenotrophomonas sp. 3diitr2024 | reverse complement strand
CGCCAACCCTCAGCCATCCAGCATTTGACGTCGCTTCGGCATCTAGCGGGTGCAGGGCGCAGCCCTGCCCACAAATCCCCCCAGATTTGACGCACTGCGCAAGAGTGCGCTAATGTACTAACGCGCTATTACATTGATGCATGGAAACGACCCCGTGAAAGCCCGCCCCGAGATTGCCGCCAAAGACCCCAAGGCCGACCTGGAAGCCCTGGCCCGGGCCTTTGCCGCCCTGCGCGAGCCGGAGCAGGTGGAAGCCTTCCTGCGCGACCTGTGCACTCCGGCCGAACTGGAAGCCATGGCCGACCGCTGGAAGGTGGTGCCGCTGCTGCAGCAGGGCGTGCCGTATCGCGAGATCCACGAGCGCACCGGGGTCAGCGTGACCACCACCGGACGGGTGGCGCGCACGCTCGAGCATGGCCATCGAGGCTATGCCGCCGCCATCGACCGCCTTGCTTCGCGCTGATCCGCGCCCCGTTCCGAACTTCGAGACCTCCCCCATGAGTGCAACCCAGGCAGCGCCGGCACGAGACCGGCTGCGTATCGCCATCCAGAAGAGTGGCCGGCTGGCCGAGCCCGCCCGCAACCTGCTCAGTGCCTGTGGCCTGAGCTGGCGCGAGAGCCGCGACAAACTGTTCTGCTACGGCGAATCGCTGCCGGTGGACCTGCTGCTGGTGCGCGACGACGACATCCCGGGCCTGATCGCCGACGGCGTCTGCGACCTCGGCATCGTCGGCCGCAACGAGCTGGACGAACAGGCCGCGGCACGCCGCCAGGTCGGCCTGCCGGACGCCTATCAGGCGCTGCGCGGGCTGGGCTTCGGCCAGTGCCGGCTGATGCTGGCGGTGCCGGAGGAATGGCAGTGGCAGGGTCCGGCGCAACTGGCCGGCACCCGCATCGCCACCAGCTACCCGGCCATCCTCACGCAGTGGCTGGCCGAGCAGGGGGTGGACGCACAGGTGGTCGAGCTGTCCGGTTCGGTGGAAATCGCCCCGCGCCTGGGCACCGCCGACCTGATCTGCGATCTGGTGTCCAGCGGCGCCACCCTGCGCGCCAATCAGCTGACCCCGGTGCACAACCTGCTCGACAGCGAGGCGGTGCTGGCCGGTGCAGTACGGGTGCCCGATGATGCACGTGCATCGCTGCGCGCGATGCTGCTGCGCCGCCTCGATGGCGTGGTGCAGCGCCAGGACCGCAAGCTGCTGATGTTCCGCGCCAGCGAGGATCGCGTCGACGCGCTGGCGCAGTTGCTGGCCGATGCCGAGCCGCTGGTGCGGTTGCCGGCCGATGGCGGTGCGCTGCGCCTGCAGACCATGTGCCCCGGCCCGCTGAGCTGGCAGCGCATGGAAGAACTCGAGCGCGCGGGTGCGCAGGGCCTCATGGTACTGAGCGTGGAGCGGTCGCTGGCATGAACCGTCTGATCTGGTCCCAACTTGATGAGGCCGCGCGCAGCGCGGCATTGACCCGCCCGGTGCAGACCGTGGCGCAGCAGACCCGCGACGCGGTGGCGACGCTGATCGCACAGGTGCGCGCGCAGGGCGACGACGCGCTGCGTGCGATCACCGCACGCTTCGATGGTGTCGAACTGTCGTCCTTTGAAGTGAGCGAAGCCGAGTTCGCGGCGGCCGAAGCCGCTGTCCCCGCCGAACTGCGCCAGGCGATGGTGGACGCCGCCGAGCGCATCGCGCGCTTCCACGCCGCCGGCATGGGTAAAGGCTATGCAGTTGAAACCGCGCCGGGCGTGGTCTGCGAACGCATGCTGCGCCCGATCGGCCGGGTGGGCCTGTACGTACCTGCTGGCAGCGCGCCATTGCCGTCCACCGCGTTGATGCTGGGCGTTCCGGCGCAGTTGGCCGGTTGCCCGCAGGTGGTGCTGTGCACGCCGCCGCGCGCCGACGGCAGCGCCGATCCGGCAGTGCTGGTAGCCGCGCGCCTGACCGGCGTGCAGCGCGTGTTCAAGTTGGGCGGCGCGCAGGCGATCGCTGCCATGGCCTATGGCACCGCAAGCATTCCCGCCTGCGACAAGCTGTTCGGGCCGGGCAACAGCTTCGTGACCGAAGCGAAGCAGCAGGTCGCACAGGAGGGCGCCGCCGCCATCGACATGCCGGCCGGTCCTTCGGAGGTGCTGGTGATTGCCGATGCCGGTGCCAATCCGGCGTTCGTGGCCGCCGACCTGCTGTCGCAGGCCGAACACGGCCCGGATTCGCAGGTGCTGCTGCTGACCGACGATGCCGGGATGCTGGCGGCGGTCGAGGCGGAGGTCGAGCGCCAGGTGGCCCTGCTGCCGCGCCAGCAGATTGCACGGCAGGCGCTGTCAGCGTCGCGCCTGATCCAGGTCGATTCGTTGGACGAGGCCTTCGCGATCAGCAACCGCTATGCGCCCGAACACCTGATCCTGGCGCTGCGTGAACCGCGCGATTGGCTGGACAAGGTGCAGGCAGCCGGCTCGGTGTTCCTCGGCGACTACACCCCCGAAGCACTGGGTGACTACTGCAGCGGCACCAACCACGTGCTGCCCACCGCCGGCGCCGCGCGTGCTTACAGCGGCGTGAGCGTTGCCAGCTTCCAGAACCTGATCAGCGTGCAGAGCGCCAGTGCCGCCGGCCTGGCCGCGATCGGCGGCTGCGCGCGCATCATCGCCAGCGCCGAAGGCCTGGATGCCCACGAGCGTGCGGTTGCATTGCGCATGGAGACCGCCGCATGAGCGCGGCTGTCGAGGAGGTGCTGGCGCTGGTGCGCCCGGATCTGCAGGCGTTCGCCGGCTACAGCTCGGCACGCAGCGCAGCGGTGCAGGGTGAGGTCTGGTTGAACGCCAACGAGTCCGCCTGGGCCAATACGGCCGACGCGGCTGGCAGCAGCCGGCGCTATCCGGAGCCGCAACCGTTGGCGTTGCGCGAAGGCTTGGCGGCGCTGTACGGCGTGACGCCACAGCAGCTGCTGGTCGGCCGCGGCAGCGACGAGGCCATTGATCTGCTGGTGCGCGCGCTGTGCGTGCCGGGCCGCGACGGCGTGGTGGTCACGCCGCCGGTGTTCGGCATGTACGCCGTCTGCGCACGCCTGCAGGGTGCCGCATTGATTGAAGTGCCGCTGGTGGACAGTGAGGATGGCCTGCGCGCCGATCTGGATGCGGTGATCGACGCGGCCAAGGCGCAGGGAGCCAAGCTGGTGTTCCTGTGCGCACCGTCGAACCCGGCCGGCAGTGACATCGCTCTGGAGGAGGCCGAGCGTGTGGCGGTTGCGCTGCGCGGGCAGGCGCTGGTGGTGGTGGACGAGGCCTATGTGGAGTACGCAGGGCGCGCATCGGCCACCACGCTTCTGGCCGCACACGCCAACCTGGCGGTGCTGCGCACGCTGTCGAAGGCGCACGCTCTTGCCGCCGCCCGCGTTGGCACCCTGATCGCCGCACCGGAGCTGATTGCTGTGCTGCGCCGCTGCCAGGCGCCGTACCCGGTGCCGACGCCGTGCGCGGAACTGGCGGTACAGGCGCTGCAACCCGCCGCGCTGGCCCGGACCGCCGAACGCGTAGCCACGGTGATTGCCGAGCGCGAACGCCTGCGCGTGGCGCTGCCGGGCCTGCCCGGCGTGCGTCGCGTCTATCGCTCATCCGGCAATTACCTGCTGGTCCGCTTCGCCGATGCCCAGGCCGCGTTCGATACGCTGCTGGCTGCGGGCGTGGTGGTGCGTGACCAGCGCGCCGCGCCGCAGTTGGGTGATGCGCTGCGCATCAGCATCGGCAGCCCCGAAGAGAATGACCGCGTGCTTGCGGTCCTGTCGGCGCGGAGGGCCGCAGCATGACCCCGATCCTGTTCATCGACCGCGACGGCACCCTCATCGAGGAGCCGTCCGATTTCCAGATCGATGCCTACGAGAAGCTGCGCTTCGTGCCGCAGGTGATCCCGGCGCTGCTGAAGCTGCGGGATGCCGGCTACCAGTTCGTGATCGTCACCAACCAGGACGGCCTGGGCAGCGACAGCTACCCACGCGCCAGCTTCGATGGCCCCAACGACCTGATGCTGCAGATCTTCGAGAGCCAGGGCATCACCTTCCGTGACGTGCTGATCGACTGCAGCTGGCCGCAGGACAATGCGCCGACCCGCAAGCCGGGCATCGGCCTGATGACCGCCTACCTGCAGGACCGCAGCATCGACTGGGCGCGCTCGGGCATGGTTGGCGACCGCATCACCGACCTGCAGTTCGCCGACAACCTCAACATACGTGGCTTCCAGCTGCGCACCGCGCAGTTCGGGGGAGAGTGGGACTGGCCGGGCATCGCCCACGCGCTGGCCGACGCGCCACGCACCGCCGTGGTCCAGCGCAACACCAAAGAAACGAAGATCCACGTTGAGCTGGACCTGGATCGCGCCGGTGATGCGCGCATCTCCACCGGCCTGCCGTTCTTCGACCACATGCTCGAACAGATCGGCAAGCACGGCGGCTTCGCCCTCGATATCCAGGCCGAGGGTGACCTGCACATCGATGAGCACCACACCATCGAGGACACCGGGCTGGCCCTGGGCCAGGCCCTGCGCGAGGCGCTGGGCGACAAGCGCGGCATCGGCCGCTACGGTTTCACCCTGCCGATGGACGAGACCCTGGCCAGCGCCGCGCTGGACTTCAGCGGACGCCCGTACTTCGTGTTCGAGGGCGAGTTCAAGCGCGAGCGGGTGGGCGACATGCCGACCGAGCTGGTGCCGCACTTCTTCCGTTCGCTGTGCGATGCCAGTGGCCTGAACCTCAACCTGCAGGTACGCGGCGACAACGATCACCACAAGGTGGAGGCCTGCTTCAAGGCGCTGGCGCGCGCACTGCGCCCGGCGCTGGCCCGGCAGGGCACGGCACTGCCGAGCACCAAGGGGGCATTGTGAGCGACGTCGCGCTGATCGATGCCGGTGGTGCCAACCTGGGCTCGGTGCGCTACGCATTGGAGCGCCTGGGCGCGACGGTACGGCTGGTGCGCGATGCGGACGGCCTGGCGGGTGCGCAGCGGGTGATCCTGCCCGGCGTCGGCGCCGCAGGTCCCGGCATGCAGCGCCTGCATGCGCAGGGCCTGGTGGAACCGCTGCAGCGATTGCAGGTGCCGCTGATGGGCATCTGCCTTGGCATGCAGTTGCTGTTCGAACGCTCCGAGGAAGCGGGCGTAGAAACACTGGGACTGATTCCGGGCGTGGTGCGCAAGCTGGTGCCGGCCTGTGGCATCCGCGTGCCGCACATGGGCTGGAACCGGTTGCTGCCGCTACGGGAGTCGCTGCTGTTGCAGGGTGTGCCGGAGCGCGCCAGCGCCTATTTCGTGCACAGCTATGCGGCGCCGCTGAATGCCCACACCGTCGCGGCGTGCGACCACGGTGGGCTGTTCACTGCCGTGGTGGAGCAGGGGCGCTACTACGGCGCGCAGTTCCATCCCGAGCGCTCCGGCGAGACCGGCTCGCTGATGCTGCGCAACTTCCTTGAGGGCACTGCTGCATGAGTTTCATCGTCTACCCCGCGCTGGATATCCGCGATGGCCGCGTGGTGCGGCTGCGCCAGGGCGACTACGCGCAGGAAACCTCCTACGGCGACGATCCGCTGCCGCGCGCGCAGGCCTTCGCCGCACAGGGCGCGCAGTGGATGCATCTGGTCGACTTGGATGCTGCACGCGCAGGTGGCTATACGCTGGCACCGCTGCTGGCGGCGATCCGCGCGCAGACGCCGCTGCAGGTGCAGACCGGTGGTGGCGTGCGTGGCCGCGACGATGTGGCGCGCATGCTTGATGCTGGCGCCGGCCGCGTGGTGGTCGGCTCGCTGGCGGTGCGCCGCCCCGATGAAGTGATCGGCTGGCTGGAGGAATTTGGCGCCGAGCGCATCACGATTGCGCTGGACGCGCGCCAGGACGCACAGGGGCAGTGGCAGCTGCCGGTGCACGGCTGGACCGAGAACGCCGGGGTGACCCTGGATGACCTGGCCCAGCGCTACGCGCGCGCCGGCATGCGCCACCTCTTGTGCACCGACATCGCCCGCGACGGCATGCTGGCCGGGCCCAATATCGGCCTCTACCAGCACCTGTCGGCATTGCTGCCGGGGGTGGCGGTGCAGGCGTCCGGCGGCATCCGTGACGTGGCCGATGTGGCCGAGGCGCGTGCCGCTGGCTGCGGTGGTGCGATTCTCGGCAAGGCACTGCTGGAGCAGCGCATGGACCTGGCGGAGGCGCTGGCATGTTGAGCCGCCGCATCATTCCCTGCCTTGACGTGCGCGATGGCCGCGTGGTGAAGGGCGTGCGCTTCCGCGATCACGTCGACATGGGCGACATCGCCGAGCTGGCGCAGCGCTACCGCGACCAGGGTGCCGACGAGCTGGTGTTCTATGACATCGGCGCCAGCCCCGAGGCGCGTTCGGTGGACGTGGCGTGGATCGAGCGCATCGCGCGCCTGATCGACATTCCGTTCTGCGTGGCCGGTGGCATCGACAGCGTGGAAGCCGCGCGTCGCGTGTTGTTCGCCGGTGCCGACAAGGTGTCGATCAACTCCCCCGCGCTGGGCCGCCCGGAACTGATCACTGAACTGGCCGACGAGTTCGGCGTGCAGTGCGTGGTGGTGGGTGTCGACTCGGTACGTGAAGCGGACGGCCAGTGGCGGGTGCGCCGTTTCAGTGGCGACCCGGACAAGACCCAGGCGGTACCGCTGCGTACCCTGGACTGGATCGTCGAAGCTCAACGGCGTGGCGCTGGCGAGATCGTGCTGAACTGCATGGACAGCGACGGCGTGCGCCGTGGCTACGATGTCGTGCAGCTGCAGCAGGCGCGGGCCCTGTGCCAGGTGCCGCTGATCGCCTCCGGTGGCGCCGGTGCGATGGAACACTTCGCCGAAGCCTTTGACCAGGCCGACGTCGATGGTGCGCTGGCGGCGAGCGTGTTCCACAGCGGTGCCATCGCCATTCCGGAATTGAAGCGCTACCTGCGCGCACAGCAGATCGAGGTGCGGGATGTCTATTGAAGTCAGGCCATCGCTGGATGCGCTGCAGGCGCTGGACTGGGGCAAGGGCGACGGCCTGCTGCCGGCCGTGGTGCAGGATGCCGATACCCTGCAGGTGCTGATGCTGGGCTATGTCAGCGCCGAATCGCTGGCCGCCACGCTGGCCATCGGCCACATGACCTTCTTCAGCCGCAGCAAGCAGCGGTTGTGGACCAAGGGCGAGCAGTCCGGCAACGTCCTGGCGGTGCAGTCGATCAGCGTCGACTGCGATGCCGACACGCTGCTGGTGATGGCACGCCCGGCGGGGCCAACCTGCCACACGGGTGCGGAGAGCTGTTTCGACCAGGCGCCGAAGGACTTCCTGGGCGGGCTGGACCAGTTGGTCGCGATGCGTGAGGCGCAGCGCCCGCCGGGCAGCTATACGACCCGCCTGTTCGAGGGCGGCATCCGCCGCATCGCACAGAAGGTGGGTGAGGAGGGGGTGGAGACCGCTCTGGCTGCGGTTGCGCAGGATGACGAGGCGCTGCTCGGTGAGGCTTCGGACCTGCTGTACCACCTGCTGGTACTGCTGCGCGCGCGCGGTCTGTCGCTGGACGATGCGCGGGCGGTGCTGGAAAAACGCCATCGTTGAAGCGTGGTAGTGCCGGCCGCTGGCCGGCAACCTCATCATCTTCGGGCATCGAGGGGGTGCCGGCCAGCGG
>NZ_JBHHMJ010000686.1:0-20780 GCF_042136455.1 Stenotrophomonas sp. 3diitr2024 | reverse complement strand
CGGGCCGTGCCCGGCGGCATTCCGTTCCGTCGCCGCGATGCGGCTCGCCGGGCATGGCCCGGCGCTACCGCGAAGCCGAACTCCATCCACGCATGGCGTGGATCTACCAGTCCCCAGCCAGCAACGCGTCGGCCAGTACCTGCAGTTTCGGCGAATGCTGGCGCGACGGCGGGTAGATCAGTGACAGCGCGCGGCTGCGGCCCTCAAACGGCTGCAGCACGCGCTGCAGGCGGCCATCGGCCAAGGCGTCGGCCACCGCGAAATCCATCACCTGCACGATGCCGATACCGGCGATCGCCGCTTCCACCAGCGGATCGCCGCTGTCGAACACCATCCGCGCCGGTGGCGTGAAATCATGAAGCTGGCCGTCCTGCAGGAACTGCCAGTCCACCAGCCGGCCACTGCGCAGGTTGCGCACCGCCAGGCAGGCGTGATCCCGCAAGGCGGCCACATCGTCGGGCGCGCCACAGCGGTCGAGGTAGTCCGGGCTGGCCACCGTCACCCAGCGCAGCGGCCGCAGTGGCCGCGCGACGATGCGCTGGTCGGCGATGACGCCGGTGCGCAGCGCGGCATCGAAACCTTCCTCGACCAGATCGACCAGGCGGTCGTTGAGCACGGCTTCCACCTGCAGTTGCGGGTGCTGCTGCAGCATCGGCCCCAGCAGCGGTACCAGCACCTTGCGCCCGAACATCGAGGGCGCACTGATCTTCAGGGTGCCCGAGGGCGTGCACGGACGGTCGGCCAACTGGCGTTCGGCATCCTCGAGACCGCACAGCAGGGGCGCGACCTGATCGACGAACTGGCGACCATCCGGGGTCAGTGCCACGTTGCGGGTGTTTCGCTGCAGCAGCTTCACCCCCAGCGTGGCCTCCAGCCGACTGATCGCGCGCGACAGGCCTGACTGGCTCAGGCCCAGTTGCCCGGCGGCGACGGTGAAACTGCGCGCTTCGGCCACCTGCACCAGCATGCGCACGGCATTGAGGTCCATCGAGGTTCCATTCATGCTGAAAATCATGACAGATATGGACGGAAAGGGGTTTATTGATAGCTCTGCATCAATGAGACTGCGCTCCCCCACAGCACCGGAGCGTCGATGCCTCCCCTCAAGTACCCGCGCTGGGCGCTGGCCCTGCTGGCCACCGCCCAGCTGATCATCGCCCTGGACGCCACCATCATCTTCGTCGCCCTGCATGACATGGGGCGCGCGCTGGAGATCAACGCACAGCAGCTGCAATGGGTGGTCAGTGCCTACACCGTGGCCTTTGGCGGCAGCCTGCTGCTGGGGGGCCGTGCCGCCGACCTGATCGGCCGTCGCCGCTTCTACCGGCTGGGCATGCTGCTGTTCGCACTGGCGTCGCTGCTCGGCGCGCTGGCGCCGAACGCCACCCTGCTGATCATCGCGCGTGCGGCGCAGGGCATCGGCGCGGCATTGCTGTTCCCGGCCACGCTGGCGCTGATCAACACGTTGTATGCGGAAGGTCCGGTGCGCAACCGTGCACTTGCGATCTGGAGCATGGCCAGCGCGGTGGGCCTGGCGCTGGGCACGCTGCTCGGCGGCGTGCTGACCCAGGCGTTCGGCTGGCCGGCGGTGCTGGCGGTGATCGTGCCACTGGCCACCACCTGCGCGGTGGCTGCGGGTGCGTGGTTGCCGGCCGATGGCCCGCGTGCGCAGGGCCGCTCGTTCGATCTGGCCGGCTGCATCACCGTCACTGCCGGCGGCAGCCTGCTGGTCACTACCCTCGTGCAAGGGCCGGAGTGGGGCTGGACTGCGCCGGCCACGCTGGGCTGCCTGCTGTTGTCGGTGCTGCTGCTGGTGGCGTTCGTGCAGATCGAACAGCGCAGCCGCGATCCGCTGATGCAGTTCGCGTTGCTGCGGCTGCCCGGACTGCGCGCGGCACTGGGGCTGACCTTCGCCTTCATGAGCAGCTATGGGGTGCAGTACTACTTCATGGCGCTGTACTTCCAGGACGGCTACGGCTGGAGCCCGCTGCAGGCCGGCCTGGCATTCCTGCCCGCCACCGCGGTGTGTACGGTCGGCATCCAGCTGGCCGAGTGGACGCTGCAGCGCTGGAGCGCGCGCAAGGTGCTGGTGGTCGGGCAGCTGGCCGGCGCCATCGGTATCGCCTGGGTGGCCGCGACGCTGCCGCACGGCGCGAACTTCTGGCCGCTGCTGCCCGGCGTGGTAGTGCTGAGCATCGGCCAGGGCATGACCTGGACCTCGATGTGGATCGTGGCCGGGCAGGGCGTGCCGTCCGCACAGCAGGGTGTTGCATCTGGCATGGCGGCGACCGCGCAGCAGATCGGTGGTGCGCTGGGCCTGGCGGTGCTGGTGATGGTGGCCAATGCCGATGCGGGTGCAGCCGGGTCGCTGAGTGCACTGGCCGGGCTGGTGCGCGCCGAATACGGTGCCGCCTTGTTTTCACTGTTCGGCGTGGTGATCGCGCTGGGCCTGCGCCCGGCGCCGGCCGAATCGGCCGCCACCGTCTGCCCGGCCAACGAGGCATGATTGAAGGCGCTGCCGTGGGTGGATGTGCCGGCCAGCGGCCGGCACTACCGGTTCGGCATGGATGCACGCGCGTTCAACCCAGCGCCAGCAACTCCGGTTGCAGCGCGCTGAAGATCCGCGCCAACCGCTCGGCCCACGCCTGCTGCCCTGCCATATCGGCAATGAGGTCCTGGCGGATCTCCAGTTCCACGTGCACCAGCCCACGGCCTTCGCCATGCACCGGCACCGCGTAGTCGCTGGTGCTGCTGACCGAATACGGTTCGTTGTCCCCCACCACCAGGTCGCCTTCGTCGCGCAATGCCTGCAGCAGGGCATGGGCAAAACGCATGTCCTGGTGGTACAGCACGCCGGCGTGCCAGGGCCGCTGCGTGCCGTTCATCACGGGGGTGAAGCTGTGCATCATCACCAGCAGGGTGGGCTGGCCGGCATCACGGCGCGCATCAAGCTCGGTCTCGATGCGTGTATGGTACGGCGCGTGGATCGCATCGATGCGCTGCTGTCGCTGCGCCGCCGACAGCCCGGCATTGCCCGGCACCACGGTGTGGTCGCTCACCTCCGGAATCAGCGTCGGTGAGGCCAGTGGGCGGTTGCAGTCGATCAGCAGCCGCGAGTACGTCTGTTCGATCGCCCAGGCATCGAGCCGTTCGGCCAGTGCACGGGTGGTGCCGGCGATGCCGATGTCCCAGCCGATGTGGCGGTCCAGCTCGGCCTGGGGCAGGCCGAGCCCGGTCAACGCACGCGGCACCTGCTGGCCGGCGTGGTCGGCCAGCAGGAGGTAGGGCGAGACGCCCTGCGCCCGGTGGACCGTGTAGATCGCCGGGTCGTCGGCGCCGAGCAACGCAGGCAGCCTGTGCAGGTCCGCGTCAGCCACGTGGGCGTCCGTCCAGGTGGTGCTCGATCATCCACAGCCCGGCCCAGAGCTTGGCGTCCAGCTCGTAGCCTTCGCCCATCTTCTGCACCAGCCAGGCCGCAGCCTCGCTGCGTGGAATCTCGTGCACGGTGATGTCCTCGCTGTCATCACCGCCCCCTTCGCCGATGCGGCGCAGGCCGGTGGCGCGCACGAAGGCGATCTTCTCGCTGCTGGCGCCGGAAGACGTCGGGCCGATCATCAGCACTTCGGCGTGATCAGCGGTCCAACCTGTTTCTTCTTCCAGTTCGCGCACGGCCGAGACTTCGATCGATTCGCCGGCGTGGATGTCGCCGACCAGGCCGGCCGGCATCTCGATGGTGGGTGCCTGCAGCGGCACGCGGAACTGCTCGACGAACAGCACCTTGTCCTCCGGGGTGACGGCGATGATGATCGCCGCCAGGCCACCGGCATGGGTACGTTCGCTGTATTCCCAGGTGCCGCGCACCAGCATGCGCTGGTACTTGCCTTCGTAGACGACGCGCGGGACTTCGGTATTGCGCTTGCTCATGCGGGCTCGCTGTGGGAGGGAAGAGGATCGGCCACGCCGGCGGCGTCGAACAGCCGGCGGCGGGTCATCGGGCCGAAGCGCAGGGTCTGGCACAGGCCACCGAGCAGCTCTGGATCGGCCGATTGGCGCAGCAGTCCGGGCTGGCTGCCCTCCAACGGCGCATCCAGCGCGATGGTGGTCAGCTGGCGCCAGAGCTGGGCGTGCTCGCGCTGCTCGCGCAGCCGCACTGCCATCTGTGCAGCGCCACGCAGGCGCAGGAACGGCACTTCGTCCAGTCGTTCGAACAGCGCATCCATGCTGCCGAAATGGGCCAGCAGCACGGCGGCCGATTTGCTGCCGACGCCACTGACACCGGGAATGTTGTCCACCGCATCGCCACACAGCGCCAGGTAGTCGGCGATCTGGTGCGCGTGCACGCCGTGCCGCGCCTTCACCCCGGCCACGTTCCAGCGCTGGTTGCGGGCGTAGTCCCACTGCTCGTCATGGTCGACCAGCAGCTGCGACAGGTCCTTGTCGGCGGAGATGATCACCCCGCGATGGCTGCTCCGGTGTACGTGCAGGGCGCTGCCGATCAGGTCGTCGGCCTCGTATTCGTGGTGGGCCAGGACGGCAAGGCCCAGCGCCGCGCATAGCGCCTTGCAGTGCACGAACTGGCGCTTGAGCGCTTCCGGTGCTGGCTCGCGGTTGGCCTTGTAGGCCGGATACAGCCGGTGGCGGAAACCACTGTCAAGCGCTTCATCGAAGGCGATGGCGATGTGCCGCGGGCGCTCGCGCTCGAGCAGGTCCAGCAGGAAGCGGGCGAAGCCGTGCACCGCATTGGTGGGCCAGCCCTGTGCGTCCTGGAACTGGTCTGGCAGTGAATGCCAGGCACGGAACACGTAGATGCTGGCATCAACCAGGTACAGCGACGGCGGGGCAGCCGGCAGGGTCATGCCGGGGGCGTCCAGTCGCGCAGCAGGGCCGCCGGGTCGGGGCGCTCGCGCTCGGGTACGTCGGCCTTGGCCGTACCGATGTGGATGAAGCCGGCGATGCGTTCGCCGTCGACCAGGCCCAGGTGGGCCTGAACAGCCGGATCGAAGGCCATCCAGGCGGTCAGCCACTGCGCGCCGAAACCCAGCGCCTGCGCGGCCTGCAGCAGGGCGAAACAGACGCAGCCGGCGGTCATCAGCTGTTCCTGTTCGGGCACCTTCGGGTCCGGCCGCGGGCTGGCCACCACCACGATCACCAGCGGTGCGTGGCTGAAACGCTGGCGGTCCTTCTCGAACACGGCCTCGCCCGCATGTGGGTCGCGCTGGCGGCTGCGTTCAGCCAGGAAGTCGCCCAGAGTGTGACGTGCATCGCCTGCGATTTTCAGGAAGCGGAACGGCACGCGCTTGCCGTGGTCGGGCACGCGCACCGCTGAGGCCAGCATCCGCTGCAGGGTGGCCGGGTCCGGCCCGGGCTCGCCCAGTTGCCGCGAGGGCACCGAGCGGCGGGCATCCAGGGCGAGCAGGGCGGCAGGATCGGGCATGGAGGCTGAACCGGTCATCACGGGCGTTTGATTATAGTCGGGGTGGTCAATGACGCCGTCTGTGTCGCGTCCGGCCCCTGAATACCAAACTGTGATGAACATCATGCCACTGGCGGGAAACGGACAGCCGCTTCCCCTCGCCTCGTGGGCCTTGCACGGCTTACGATATCTGTCTTGCCGGGCCGCCGGTCATGAGGTTTGAAGTGAGGACTGTTTCACTGTCCGTGACGGGCTGGCCGGCCTACCATCGACGTTCCGGTACATGGGGTGTGCCGGAAGCCGCGATGTCCATGCTGTCTGTCGTACCAGAGAAGGTGGGGAGCCTTCCCGAATGATGAGCGTGCCCACACCGATGGGATCGCCGGGCCGTGACCCGGCCCAGCTCCAGCGTGCCCGGGACATGGTCCTGCCCGCGTTGTGCCAGGCCTTCGGGGCGGCACTGGCGCGTTTCGACGATGCCCTGTTCGACCGCGCCGGCAATGCCGGCTCGTCGCAGTTGCTGTTCCTGGACGCGATGCGCGAACTGCGCCGGCGCCGTGAGGACATCGCGGCCGCTTTCGCCGGCCACCTGCAGCAGGCCTGGGCCGCATTGGAGGCTGGTGAGCCGCTGTCAGCCGAGGCGACCCTGTCCGGGCCGGCCGAGGATGGGCTCAGCCTGCTGGCCGAGCATGTGCTGGAATCACGGTTGGCGGTGCGCAATTTCGCCACTGTATTGCTGCGTGACTTCAAGCCGGTGCTGGCGCGGCTGGATCGCCGCCTGGGCCGGTTGATCGGCGGCGCGGAACTGGACGCGGACCACAATCCGATCAGCCCCGAACACCTGGGCGTGGCCATCCACGAAGCCTTTGCCGGCTGTGAACTGGCCCCGGAAGTGCATCTGGTGCTGATCAAGCTGTGCGAGCGCGACCTGCGTGCACCGGTCGGTCGCATCTACGAGAAGCTGGACGAGCAGCTGGCCGCAGCCGGCGTGATGTCGCAGATGGGGGCTCCGCAGCGCCCACAACCGCCGGCACCGGATCCGCGCATGGCCGGGATGCTGGATGACCTGGTCGAGCATCGCCACGGCGCGGGCGTCGATCCGGGGTTCAGCGATGACGAGCAGGCCGCACCGGCCTGGGCGCAGCGCTTTGCCGCCCGCTGGTCCGAGCGCCGCGGGCATATGCAGCAGCACCTGGGCGGCGATGACGGCGCCACCGGCGAGGCCTACGCTGGCCAGCAGGGCATGCTGCTGGAAGCGCTGCACGAACTGCTGCAGCAGACCCGCCACGTGCGTGAGGACGCCACGTCTGCGGCACAGGTGGCAGTTGGCCAGCAGCGCCCGCTCAGCCAGCGCGAAATGATGTCGGTGCTGTCGCTGCTGCAGGCCACGCCCAGCGCCACCCTGCGCGCCGCCATCGGCGAGGACGGCGAATCGCTGGCGCAGCGCCTGAAGAGCGAAGTGCTGTCCAGCGCCACCCAGCTTGGCGTCGATCCGGGCCAGACCCGGCTGGACCCGCAGGATGAGGATGCCATCGACCTGGTCGGCATGCTGTTCGACGTGATGCTGGACGAGCGTGAACTGGAAGGCCGCTCGCGCGAACTGATCGGCCGCCTGGTGGTGCCTTTCGTCAAGGTCGCCATGCTCGACCGCCGCATGTTCGTACAGAAGACCCACCCGGCGCGCAAGCTGCTCAACTCGCTGGCCGAGGCCTGCGAGGGCAACACCGGCGAGAGCCAGGCCGAGCGCATGCTGATGGCCAAGGTCGAAGAGATCATCGAGCGCCTGGTGGCCGAGTTCAACGAGAACCTGGCGATCTTCCTGACCCTGGAAGAGGAATTCCGCGAGTTCCTGGTGCAGCATCGCCGCCGCGTGGAAATCGCCGAGCGCCGTGCCGCAGAAACGCAGCGCGGCCAGGAAAAGCTGGAAATGGCCCGCAGCCGGGCCGGTGCGGAACTGGACCGCCGCATCGGTGACGCCACGCTGCCGCCGGCCATTGCCGAGTTCCTGCGCCAGCCGTGGCAGCATCATCTCACCTTGGCGCTGCTGCGCGAGGGAGAAGAAGGCGCGTCGGTGGCCGAGGCATTGAGCCTTGGCGATGGCCTGCTGGAGGAAGTGGCCGAGGCCCGCCG
This sequence comes from Stenotrophomonas sp. 3diitr2024, assembly GCF_042136455.1. Taxonomy (NCBI): domain Bacteria; kingdom Pseudomonadati; phylum Pseudomonadota; class Gammaproteobacteria; order Lysobacterales; family Lysobacteraceae; genus Stenotrophomonas; species Stenotrophomonas sp. 3diitr2024. Next base: position 13,237 of record NZ_JBHHMJ010000686.1, on the reverse strand, counting down.
CCAGATCGTCGGCAAGCCGTGGCTGCAGGCCTGGCAGCCGGTGCTGGCCAAGGTGTTTGCCAGCGTCGGCGTGCACGGCGATGCGGCAACCGCCGCCATCGATGCCCTGCATGACACCCTGCAGGGCATCGCCGAGTCGCGGCCGGAACTGCAGCGTGCGCTGCCGGAGCTGCCGCAGGTTGCCTTGCCCGCGCCGCCAGTGGCTGAATCGCCGGCGGTTGAGCTTGGCGGGCAGATTGACGCCGACGATTTCGACAACGCCGATGCCGACCGCTTCCGCCGCATGGAAATCGGCAACTGGCTGGACTTCGTCGACAAGGATGGCAAGGTGCAGGCGGGCAAGCTGTCCTGGGTCAGCCCGATTTCCTCGCGCCTGCTGTTTGTCAACCGTCGCGGCGTGCGCTTCTGCGTGGCCTCGCCGGAAGAACTGGCGGTGATGATGCGGCTGGGCCGCCTGCGTGCCCATGTTGATGATGGCGCCTTCGACAGCGCCATGCAGGGCGTGATCGATCGCCTCGACCCGGGCAGCGCCACGCTGCACTGAGCGGGTGCCGCCTGCTAGGATCGGGAAACTCACCGATCAGCGGGGACCTGCATGGCCGTGGCGTTGCTGGGGATCAAGGAGACCGCGCCGGGCGAACGGCGCGTGGCGCTGACGCCGGAGACCGCGCGCAGGCTCGGGGCCTTGGGCATTGCCGTCTGGTATGAGGCGGGCGCGGGTTTGGCGGCTGGTTTCACCGACGCCGCCTATGACGATGCCGGTGCACGCGTCTTCGACGCGGGCCGCTGGGCCGAGATCGATATCCTGCTGTGCGTGCAGGCCCCCCCTGCGGCGGTGCTGGAACAGCTCAAGCCCGGCGCCAGCGTGGTCGGCCTGCTGGCCCCGGCCAGCGATCCGGCGCTGGCCGCGCTGGCGGCCGATGGTCGCCTGCAGCTGTTCCCGCTGCAGCAGCTGCCGCGCACCACCCGTGCGCAGGCGATGGATGTACTCAGTTCGCAGGCCGGCATGGCCGGCTACAAGGCGGCGCTGATCGCCGCCGAACGCGCGCCGCGCTTCTTCCCGATGCTGACCACTGCTGCCGGCACCGTGCGGCCGGCCAAGGTGCTGGTGATCGGTGCCGGCGTGGCGGGCCTGCAGGCCATCGCCACCGCGCGCCGCCTCGGTGCACAGGTGGAAGGCTTCGACGTGCGCCCGGAAACCCGCGAGCAGATCCAGTCACTGGGCGCACGCTTCCTCGACCTCGGGGTCAGCGCGGCGGGCGAGGGAGGCTATGCGCGGGCGCTGACCGATGACGAGCGCGCCGAGCAGCAGCGTCGGCTGGCCGACCACCTGCGCAGTGTGGACGTGGTGATCTGCACGGCTGCGGTACCGGGCCGCCCGGCACCGACCATCGTGACCGCCGCGATGGTGGAAGGCATGGCCACCGGCAGCGTCATTGTTGATCTGGCGGCGGAAAGTGGCGGCAACTGCGCACTGACCCTGCCGGGGCAGTGCATCGAACACCAGGGCGTGACCATCGACGGTCCGCTGGGCCTGGCCAGCCGCGGCGCGACCCAGGCCAGCGAGATGTATGCACGGAACCTGCTCAACTTCGTTGCGCTGTTCGTGCGCGACGGGCAGCTCGGTTTCGATTGGGACGACGAACTGCTGGCGAAGACACGCTGGCAGGCGTGAGTGATACGGGGTCAGATCCCTTTGCCTCTGGCAAAGGGATCTGACCCTGGTATCCCGAAGGCTTACCGTGGCTTCGCCGGCGGCGGGTTCTTCCGCACCCAGTCCTTGCGTTGCTCCGGCGTCATCTGCGACCAGCGCTCGCGCAGTGCGTCGCGCTGCGCGGGCGGCAGATCCCGCATCTGCCCGAACAGGGCGCGTGCCTGCTCGCGCTGTTCCGGGCTCATGTGCTCGAAGCGGCGCAGGCCGCGGCGGGCCTTGTCGCGTTCCTCCGGGCTCATCGATTGCCAGCGCTGGCCATGCGAGAGCATCCGCTGGCGCTGGCCGGCATCGGCGCTGTTCCAGCGGTCGCGCAGCGGCGCCAGCAAGGATTCCCGCTGCGCTTCACTCAACTGTTCCCAGGCCGGCAGCGGTGGGGCTGGCGCGGGGCGTGCGGCAGGGGCGGGCGCGGCGTTCTGCGCCAATACCGGGAAGGCCGGCAGCAGCAACAGGGTCAGCAGCAGCGGCAGGGTATGCAGTCGGGACATGGTTCACTCCATCGCCAGGTCGGTATCGCCCAGCCACAGGTACAGATCGGGATTTTCGTCGTACAGCACGCTGTTGTCTTCCATCGAGGCCAGCACCGGTGCCGGCACGGCGGGCGACAGGGGGCTGTGGCCGCTGAATTGCAGGCCGATCCCCAGCGCCACCACCAGGGAACAGGCGCTGGCCAGCCACCAGCGCCAGCGCCCGTGACGAGCCGCGCTGGCGCCGTGGCGGGCCTGGCGCAATCGTGCCAGCGTGGCCGGCGACAGCGCCTGCAGCGACTGCGCGTGCAGGTTGCGCAGCATGTCATCGGAGGGCAGGGAGCGGTTCACGGGTGGGTCTCCAGGTAGTCCTGCAGCGCCTGGCGGGCGCGTGCCAGATGGGTTTTTACCGCGCCTTCGCTGCAGCCCATGGCGCGGGCAGTGGTGGCTCCGTCCAGGTCCTGCAGCACCCGCAGGGTGAAGGCCTCGCGCTGGCGTGCGGGCAGGGTACGCAGGGCCTGCACCAGTTGCTGGTACTGCTGGCGCTGTTCGTGCGCCTGCGCCGGGTCCGGGCCGGGGTCGGCCCAGTCGATCCCGCCTCCGTCGGCGTCCTGGTTGTCGCGCCAGAACGGCAGGCGGAAACGGCGCCGGCGCTGCAGGTCGATCACGCGGCGGCGCAGGATGCTCCAGAACAGGGGCGCCCATTCGGCCGCCGGCTTGTCGGCGTAGTCCAGCATGCGCATCAGCGCGTCCTGAACCGCGTCCATGGCGTCTTCGCGCTGGCGCAGGCCGGCCTCGGCGAAACGGAACGCGCGCGGGCCGACGCTGGCCAGGAACGCCTCCAGTGATGCTGGCAGGGCATCGGTGTCGGCGCTCGGGGGGACGGGGCTGCTCACCAGCACAGGGTACGGTTCCTCGCTCGGGGTCACCATCGACAACGCGTGAGCGTCACCGCGGTTGACGCCGGGTGCGCGCCGGGTTCAGCCCGTGGTTATGATGGGCCGACGAAGACGGAGCGGGAGCGTTGCCAGTGAGTGACGGGTTCGTAGCGCTGTACATCTTCATGCTGGCGGCCATCGCCGGCCACGTGATCATTTCGCGGGTGCCGGTGATCCTGCATACCCCGCTGATGTCGGGTTCCAACTTCATCCACGGCATCGTGCTGATCGGCGCGATGGTGGTGCTGGGGCACGCGCAGACGCCGCTGGAAAAGGCGCTGGGCTTCCTTGCCGTGGTGCTCGGTGCCGGCAATGCCGCCGGTGGCTACGTGGTCACCGCGCGCATGCTGGAGATGTTCAAGCCGAGCGCGCCCAAGGGCGGCAGGGACGAACCGAAGGAGCCTCAGGCTTGAACATCAGCACCGTCGAACTGCTCGACTGGCTGGTCAAGGCCAGCTACCTCGTCGCCGCCACGCTGTTCCTGCTGGGTCTGCAGCGCATGGCTTCGCCGCTGACCGCGCGCAGCGGCATCCGCTGGGCCGGGCTGGGCATGCTGCTGGCCACGGTGGCGACCTTCTTCCTGCCTGAACTGCACAACGTGCCGCTGATCCTGGTGGCACTGCTGCTGGGCGCGGGTCTGGCCTGGTGGTCGGCCGGCAAGGTGGCCATCACCGACATGCCGCAGATGGTGGCGTTGTACAACGGCATGGGCGGTGGTTCGGCCGCGGCGATCGGTGCGGTGGAGCTGCTGCGCTATGCCTTCCTTGCCAACCGCGATACCCGCCATTGGAGCGAGCAGGCGCTGGCCGATCTGGCCGCGCGCCAGCCGTCGGGCATGGTGCTGCTGCTGGCGGTGGTCGGCGCGGCGATCGGTGCGGTCTCGCTTTCCGGTTCGGTGATCGCCTGGGCCAAACTGGACGGACGACTGGACAAGCGCGTGACCTGGCCCGGCCAGCAGGTGATGAACCTGATGGTGGCACTGGCAGTGGCGGTGCTGGCGATCATCGCGGCCAGCACGCTCAACACCTCGGCAATCGTCGCCTTCTTCGTGCTGGCGCTGGCACTGGGCGTGCTGATGACGTTGCCGATCGGTGGCGCCGACATGCCGGTGGTGATCTCGCTGTACAACGCATTCACCGGCCTGGCGGTGTCCTTCGAAGGTTATGTGCTCGGCAATGAGGCGCTGATCATCGCCGGCATGATGGTCGGCGCGGCCGGCATCCTGCTGACCCGGTTGATGGCCAAGGCGATGAACCGGCCGATCCGTAACGTGCTGTTCTCCAACTTCGGCGGCGGTGCCGGAGGCGAGGCACAGGCGATCACCGGCGCGCAGAAGCCCATCGAAGCGTCGGACGTCGCGGCGATGATGGCCTTTGCCGAGCGCGTGGTGATCGTGCCCGGCTACGGCATGGCGGTGGCACAGGCCCAGCACAAGATCTGGGAACTGGCGCAGCGGCTGGGCCAGCGCGGCGTGAAAGTGAAGTTCGCGATCCACCCGGTGGCCGGGCGCATGCCCGGGCACATGAACGTGCTGCTGGCCGAGGCCGGCGTGCCCTACGACCTGATCGCCGACATGGACGACATCAACCCCGAATTCGCCAATACCGATGTGGTGCTGGTGATCGGTGCCAACGACGTGGTCAATCCGGTGGCGCGGACCGACCCGGCCAGCCCGATCTACGGCATGCCGGTGCTGGACGTGGTCAACGCGCGCAACGTGGTGGTGATCAAGCGTGGCAAGGGCACCGGTTTTGCGGGCATCGAGAATGCGCTGTTCTACGCCGACAACACCCGCATGCTCTATGGCGACGGCGCCGAAGCGGCGGCCTCGCTGGTGAGCGAGCTGAAGGCGCTCGACGGCGGGCATTGAGGACGGGGGGCGGATCCCTTTCCGAAGGAAAGGGCTCTGACCCCTTTGCCGGCCAGCGGCCGGCACTACCGAATCCACGGATCTCTACGCGCTCAGCGCGCCAGCCAGGCACCTACGGCCACGGCCACGGCCAGCCACAGCCATTCCACCGCGCCATTGGCCAGGCTGATCAGGGTCCAGGCCAGGTGCGGGCCCATCCGCGTGGTGGCATCCCACAGGTCCAGGCCGATCGAGCCGCCCATCCAGGCGCTGGCGATGGCCCAGTTGGCCACGGCGGCCACCAGCAGGGTGCCGAGCACGACCAGGGCGACGCGCAGCCGGCCTGGGCCCAGCGTGCCCAGGCGCAGCATGAACACCAGTTCCAGGGCGGCCAGCACCGCCATCCAGCCGACCTGCCGGCCGGTCATCAGCGCCAGGACCATCCAGGCGAGGGGAGCGACAAACAGGCCCAGCAGCAGCATGAGGGGCCAGAGCCAGGTCACGGTCCTGGCACGCGCGGCATTGGAGGACATCGAAGCTCCCAGAAGATCACCCACAGGATACTGTGGTTTGCCGCAGTGCACCGGCGGTGCGGGGGCGGCTGGGCTAGAATGCCGTCTTGCGTGGCCTCAGCCACGGCCCCATATCGGTCCCCATGTATTCCCGTAGCAGCGAACCTGTCCACTTCGAACGCGATTGCGAGGCCGTGATGGTCCCGCAGGGCGATACCGTGACCCTGCCTGCCGGCAGCTATGGGTACATCACCCAGGCGCTGGGCGGCAGTTATTCGGTGTTCGTCGAGGGCAACCTGTTCCGCATCGCCGGCAAGGACGGCGATGCCATCGGCAAGGAGGCACCGGCGCCGCTCGAGCTGCCGGCCGACGCCACCGATGAACAGGTGGAGCAGCTGGTGTGGCAGCAGCTGCGCACCTGCTTCGATCCGGAAATTCCGGTCAACATCGTGGAACTGGGCCTGGTCTATGAAGTCGAGATCAAGCACCTGGATGAGGGCAAGCGCGAGATCGACGTGAAGATGACGCTGACCGCCCCGGGCTGCGGCATGGGCGAGATCCTGGTCGACGACGTGCGCAGCAAGCTTGAAATGATCCCGACGGTGGCCGAGGCCGACGTCGACCTGGTGTTCGACCCGCCGTGGAACCAGCACATGATGTCCGAGGCGGCCCGGCTAGAGACCGGCATGCTTTGACCCAGGGCCCGCAGTGACGCGGGCCCGGCACTACCCGCAACCAGAACAGGAATCCTCCGGTGTCCCAGTCCATCCCCAGCTTCGCCGTCACCCGTTCGGACCACCCGCGCAGCGCTGAAGAGCGCGCCAAGATCCTGGAGAAGCCGGGCTTCGGCCTGCACTTCACCGATCACATGGTGGAAGTGCGCTGGGACAAGGATGCCGGCTGGCACAATGCCAATGTGCGCGCCTACGGCCCGCTGCAGCTGGACCCGGCCGCCGCCGTGCTGCATTACGGCCAGGAAATCTTCGAAGGCATCAAGGCCTACCGCCACGCCGACGGTTCGATCTGGACCTTCCGCCCGGATGCCAACGGCCGTCGCCTGCAGCGTTCGGCGCAGCGCCTGGCGTTGCCGGAACTGCCGGTGGAGATCTTCGTCGAATCGCTGAAGCAGCTGATCGCCGTCGACAGTGACTGGGTGCCTTCGGCCGATGAGTCGAGCCTGTATTTCCGTCCGTTCATGATCGGCGACGAGGCCTTCCTCGGCGTGCGCGGCGCGCACAAGGCCGGCTACTACGTCATCGCCAGCCCGGCCGGCCCGTACTTCGCCAAGGGCGTTGCCCCGGTGTCGATCTGGCTGTCCACCGAGTACGCGCGTGCGGCCAAGGGCGGCACCGGTGCTGCCAAGTGCGGTGGCAACTACGCCGCCTCGCTGCTCCCGCAGCAGAAGGCGCAGGCGCAGGGCTGCTCGCAGGTACTGTTCCTCGACCCGGTCGAAGGCAAGTACCTGGAAGAACTGGGCGGCATGAACGTGTTCCTGGTCTACAAGGACGGCACGCTGGTCACCCCGGAACTGTCGGGCAGCATCCTCGAGGGCATCACCCGCGAGAGCATCCTGCAGCTGGCCCGCGACCGTGGCATGAAGGTCGAAGAGCGCAAGGTCAGCATCGACGAGTGGAAGGACGGCGTCGCCTCCGGTGCGATCAGCGAAGTGTTTGCCTGTGGCACCGCCGCGGTGGTCACCCCGATCGGCCAGCTGAAGGGCGAGGGCTTCTCGGTGGGCGACATCAACGCGCCGGCCGGCGAAGTCACCATGTCGCTGCGCAAGGAACTGACCGATATCCAGTACGGCCGCCTGCCGGACCGCCACAACTGGCTGGTCAAGCTGGGCTGATCGCCCACATCGAATCGTAGAGCCGAGCCCGCGCCCGGCTGCGCTTCTGGAAAGCCCGTCCCCGCGACGGGCTTTCTGCGTTTCAGGCCAAGGGTCAGATCCCTTTCCGCGTGGAAAGGCATCTGACCCCGGATCGGTGGACGCCGATGTCGGCAAAGTCATTCCAGGACACGTGACGACCCAGTCAGGTCTGTGCAGGGCACGAGAAAGTGCCTTCACCTTCACAAACCTTCGACCCGAAAAGTCTCAGAACGAACATTTCATCTTGCTGAAAAGACGCTGAAAATCTTGTGGTGTCCGGTTTCGGCCATTAGCGTCATCTGCACGGCGGATCGTTAGGGGGATCCGCTGACTCGCCGGACTTCGAACCTCGCCAACGCAAGCCAGCCCAGGGTTCGGGCCGGTGCTTCTGCCGATTCCGGCATTCACACCACAAGAAAGGGAAATACGATGTCCCAGGTAACGCAACCGCGTGTGCGTCGAGTGTGGGTGGTCCTTGGTGCGTCCGTTCTGTCATCGCTGCTGCTGGCCACGCCTGCGCTGGCCGGTGACGTCCAGCTCAGCGGCCTGCAGTCCGCGCCGACGCACCAGCGCTTCATCGTGAAGTACCGCGACGGTAGTGCGCCGGTGGCCAACACCACCGCACTGGCCTCTTCGCTGAAGAGTGCCGCCGCCGGCCTGGCCAGCAGCCAGGGCCGCGCGCTGGGCCTGCAGGAGGTCCGCAAGCTGGCCGTTGGCCCGACCCTGGTCAGGACCGATCGGCCGCTTGACCAGGCCGAATCCGAGCTGCTGATGCGCAAGCTCGCCGCCGACCCGAACGTGGAATACGTCGAAGTCGACCAGATCATGCGTGCGACGCTGACCCCGAATGACACCCGCTTCAGCGAGCAGTGGGGCTTCGGTACCTCCAACGCGTCGATCAACGTGCAGCCGGCCTGGGACAAGGCTACCGGCACCGGCGTGGTGGTGGCCGTGATCGATACCGGCATCACCAACCATCCCGATCTCAACGCCAACATCCTGCCTGGCTATGACTTCATCAGCGATGCCGCGATGGCGCGCGATGGCGGTGGCCGCGACAACAACCCGAATGACGAGGGCGACTGGTACGGCGCCAACGAGTGCGGCTCGGGCATCCCGGCCTCCAACTCCAGCTGGCACGGTACCCATGTCGCCGGCACTGTGGCGGCGGTGACCAACAACAGCACCGGCGTGGCCGGTACTGCGTTCAATGCCAAGGTCGTCCCGGTGCGCGTGCTGGGCAAGTGCGGCGGTTACACCTCCGACATCGCCGACGCGATCGTGTGGGCCTCTGGCGGCACCGTCAGTGGCGTGCCGGCCAACGCCAATCCGGCCGAAGTCATCAACATGTCGCTGGGTGGTGGCGGCAGCTGCTCCACCACTTACCAGAACGCCATCAACGGCGCGGTCAGCCGTGGCACCACCGTGGTGGTCGCCGCCGGCAACAGCAACACCAACGTGTCCTCGTCGGTGCCGGCCAACTGCCCGAACGTGATTGCCGTGGCGGCCACAACCTCGGCCGGTGCGCGTGCCAGCTTCTCCAACTACGGCACCGGCATCGACATCTCAGCACCGGGCCAGAGCATCCTGTCCACCCTCAACACCGGCACCACCACGCCTGGCAGCGCCAGCTACGCGTCGTACAACGGCACCTCGATGGCGGCGCCGCACGTGGCCGGCGTGGTTGCGCTGATGCAGTCGGTCGCGCCAAGCCCGCTGAGCCCGGCGCAGGTCGAAAGCATCATCAAGAGCACTGCACGCCCGCTGCCGGGCGCCTGCTCGGGTGGCTGCGGCGCCGGCATCGTCGACGCCAACGCGGCCGTGGCTGCGGCGATCAACGGCGGTGGCAACCCGAACCCGGGTGGCAACGTGCTGCAGAACAACGTGCCGGTGACCGGCCTGGGCGCCGCAACCGGTGCCGAGCTGAACTACACCGTCGCCGTTCCGGCCGGTAGCAGCCAGCTGCGCGTGACGATCAGTGGCGGCAGCGGCGATGCCGACCTGTACGTGCGCCAGGGCAGTGCCCCGACCGATACCAGCTACACCTGCCGTCCGTACCTGAGTGGCAACAGCGAGACCTGCACCATCAACAGCCCTGCCGCCGGCACATGGTATGTGCGGGTGAAGGCCTACAGCACCTTCTCGGGCGTGACCCTCAACGCCCAGTACTGAGCCCAAGTCCCTCTCCAAGGGCACGCCCTGGCTTCGGCCGGGGCGTTTTCGCTTCTGCAGAGCCGAGTCCATGCTCGGCTGCTCCGGCTGCCGACCGTTGTGCCACGCTGGCACGCGGTTGCCGAGCATGGCCCGGCACTACAAGGACAGTGCTCTGGCAGGTGCCGACCTTGGTCGGCACGCGGTTCCTCAGACCGACTCGAAGCGGTTCGCAGCCACGTTCTTGCGCACGTGCTGCGGGTCGAAGATCCGCCCGTTCATCGCGATGTACACGCCGCTCGGCAGCGACTGCACCGCACCGATCGCACAGCCGATGTTGAACTCGGCATCCGAGCCGCGGAAGCGTGCCGGGCTCAGTGCGCCGGTCATCACGATGGTCTTGTCGGGGATTGTCGCCAGCACCTTGCCGGTGTGCACCATCGAGTCGGTGCCGTGGGTCACCAGGACGTGCCGGGTCGGCTGCGCGGCGATGGTGGCGCGGATCAGTTCGCGGTCCTCATCGTTGATGTGCAGCGAATCCTTGCGCAGGATCGGAATCACGTTGAAGCGGAACGTCACGCCCAGCTCGCGCAGGATCATGCCGATCTGCGGATCGCCGATCTGGTAGTCCGACTTGTCGTCGAAGTAGATCTTGTCGATCGTGCCACCGGTGGTGACGACCAGGAGCTCTTCCATCATGTGCATGCGCGAAACCAGGACAGGTACTGCGGCGCGGGGCCAGGAATGCAGATGATACGACCCAGCGGGCGCAGCGTCAGCGTTGCTTGCCGAAGCGGGCGCGCAGGCCGGGCAGGCTGGCGCTGAAGATCACCAGGAGGGCCAGCGCGATCTCGATCAGCGCCAGCCAGCGCGTTTCCGGGTGGCTCCAGGCGCTCATCACGCCGTGGCTGAACCAGCCCAGCGCCAGTACCGAGGCCCAGAATCCGGCCTTGCGCCAGCCCAGGCGCACGGCGATGGCCAGCGCCAGCGGCGGCGCGGTGAACACCAGCTGGGTCGCCAGCCAGTGCTTGTCATTGATGAACCAGCCCGCGAACAGCGCGGCCAGCCCCATCAGGGCCAGCAGCAGGACCGTGCGCGGCGCGGCGCTCATCGGGCCAACCGCTGCGCGATGCCGGCCACCCGGCGCCCCAGCGCGCGCGCCAGCACGGCTTCGTCGTCGGTCGGCTGCGGGTCGTCGGCGGCACCGGCTACGTGGCTGGCGCCATAGGGTGTGCCGCCACTGGTGGTATGGCTCAGCGCCGGTTCGGTGAACGGGATGCCGACGATCACGCAGCCATGGTGCAGCAGCGGCACCTGCATCGACAGCAGGGTCGATTCCTGGCCGCCATGCATGGATGCGGTGGACGTGAACACGCCAGCCGGCTTGCCGGACAGGGTGCCATTGACCCATTCGGCGCCCAGCCCGTCCAGGAAATGCTTCACCGGCGCGGCCATGTTGCCGAAGCGGGTCGGGCTGCCGAGCAGCAGGCCCTGGCATTCGACCAGGTCCTGCACGCTTACATAGGGGGCGCCATCTTCGGGTACCGGCGGCTGCGCGGTCTGGGTCACTGCGGCCACCGGCGGCACCGTGCGCAGGCGCGCGGTCATGCCCGGCACTTCGCCGATGCCCCGCGCGATCTGGCGCGCCAGCCGTGCCACCGAACCGCCCCGGCTGTAATACAGCACCAGAATCTCGCCCATCGTGCCCGCTTCTCCTCGTCGTGTGGCCACCAGTATGGCTATCCTGCGAGCATTCCGCATCGGGTACCCTTCCACCGATGGAACCTTTGGATACGCTCAACCTGTGGATGGAGCGCGCGCGGGATCGCGCACGGGCCATCAGTTTCGGCCGCTTCCTGTGGCATCGCTTCCTCGACGACCGCCTGTTCCAGGCAGCGGCGGCGCTGGCGTACACCACGGTGTTCGCGCTGGTGCCGCTGGCCATCGTGGTATTCGGCGTGCTCTCGGCCTTTCCCGTTTTCGACCGCTGGAGCGATCAGCTCAGCGACTACGTGTTCTCCAACTTCGTGCCCTCCGCGGCGCGCGCGGCCGAGGGTTACCTGCGGCAGTTTTCGGCCAGTGCCGGCCAGCTGACGGCCGCCGGCTTCATCGCACTGGTCGCCTCACTGCTGATCACGCTCAACAGCGTGGAAGAGACCTTCAACCAGATCTGGCGGGTCGGCTCGAGCCGGCCCAAGCTGACCCGCTTCCTGGTCTACTGGACCGTGCTGACCCTGGGCGCGATGCTTGCCGCCGCATCGCTGGCAGTATCGGCGAGGGTGTTCGCGATGCCGTTGTTCGGTACCCAGGAGGGCCGTTGGTTGGCCGAACTGGCGCTGCGGCTGGCACCGATCCTGATCGAGTTCGTCTGCATCACGCTGATGTTCCGCGTGGTACCGCACCACACGGTGAAATGGCGGCATGCCGTGCCCGGCGCGATCCTGGCGGCGGTCATCCTTGAACTGGTGAAGTGGGGCATCGGCGCGTATCTGGGCAGCTTCCAGTCCTATCAGAAGCTGTATGGCACGGTCGCCTTCGTGCCGATCCTGCTGCTGTGGATCTACCTGTGCTGGGTGGCGGTGCTGCTGGGTGCGTCGCTGGCCTCCTCGATGGCCGCCTTCCGCTACCAGCCGGTCGAGCTGCGCCTGCCGCAGGGGTACGAGTTCTATGGGCTGCTGCGCCTGCTTGGCCGCTTCCAGCATGCACGGGCCAAGGGCAAAGGCCTGGCCGATGACGAGATCCTGCGGCTGGAGCCGATGCTGACCGATTCACTGCTGCAGGACCTGATCTGCAACCTGCAGGAGATCGACCTGCTGCGCCGCGATGAGCGCGGCGAGTGGCTGCTGTCGCGCGACCTGGACCAGGTCAGCCTGGCCGATCTTTACGAATGCACCCAGCTGCGCATCCCGGTAGCCGAGCAGCACCTCCCGTACCGCGACGACAGCCTGGGCCGTGCCGCCTTGGCGGCGCTGGATGACCTGCGACTGCCCCTGCGCGAACGCCTGAAGCGCAAGGTCAGTGATATCTATACCGACTCTGGAGACACCCCATGACCCGCAAGACGTCGTTGCCGCTGCTGCTCCCGTTGACCCTGCTGCTGGCCCTGGCGGCCTGCAAACCGGCCCAGGAGCCGGCACCGGCCAGCAGCCAGCCACCGGCGCAGGCACCGACGCCGAGCACGCCGGCACCGGTCGAGGAAACCCCGGCCGAGCGCACCACCGCCGAGTTCCCGACGCTGAAGATGAAGGCGGTGGATGGCAGCGACTACGACCTGGCCGCGCATCGCGGCAAGTGGGTGGTGGTGAACTTCTGGGCCACCTGGTGCGCGCCGTGCCGCAAGGAAATGCCCGAGCTGTCGGCCCTGCATGCGATGCGTAGCAACATCGAAGTGGTCGGCTTGGCTTACGAGGACATCGAAGTGCCGGAGATGCAGTCGTTCCTGGCCAAGCATCCGGTGACCTATCCGATCGTGATCGTGGACCCGTTCGATCCGCCGGCCGACTTCGCCACGCCGCGTGGCCTGCCGCTGACGCATCTGCTGGACCCGCAGGGCAAGCTGGCGCACACGTTCCTTGGCCCGGTGACCGCCGCCGACATCGAAAAGCAGATCGCGGCTGCCAAGTAGTGGGTTTGTCGGCAGGGCCTGCGGCCCTGCACCCGCGGTAGTGCCGGCCGCTGGCCTGCAACCTGCGGAGAAATTCACCCACGCATGGCGTGGCTCTACTGTAGAGCCGAGCCC
>NZ_JBHHMJ010000652.1:0-3116 GCF_042136455.1 Stenotrophomonas sp. 3diitr2024 | reverse complement strand
GATCGGCGCCTGTTCCCAACCGCAACCGCCTGCCACCGCCGAGCCCACGCAGCCCCTGGATACCCGGCCCCCCGACACATTTCTGCCGCCGATCCACCACGGGAAAGATCAGAAAATCAAAATCCGATCCTTCGGACATTTTCGATGTCTGCCATCCACGCATGGCGTGGATCTACCGGCAAGCCACGGGATCGGGTCTGGAGGAAAGCCCCCTGAGTCAGGGGGCGGCCGCGAAGCGGCAGGGGTCTGGAAGCTGGTAAGGGGGGCCCACCGTTCGCGCAGCGAACTGTGGGAGCGACAGCGCGCATGCGATGTCGCGTACCCAGGGCTGCAAGCCCTGCCGGTAACCCTTACCCCGCCGGAGTACCGGCACCGTGCAGGTAATCCAGGCTCACCTGCAGCAACGCCCTCAATCCCACATCCAGCGCCTTCTCATCCAGCAGGAACTTCGGCGAATGGTTGGCCGGCGCCGTCGCCGGGTCGATGCCCACGCTGGTGGAGCCGACGAAGAAGAACATGCCCGGCACTTCCTTCGCGTACAGCGAGAAATCCTCCGCGCCCATCTGCAGCGGCGGCTCGTACACGTTGTCCTTGCCCACCACCGCCTGCAGGCTCGGCAGCATCTTCGCGGTCAGCGCCGGGTCGTTCACCGTGGCTGGGTTGCCCTCCGACTCGTAGATGTCGGTCACCGCCTTCGCACCGTGCGCGGCGGCCGTGTGCTCGGCCACGTTGCGCAGGTCGGCAAAGATCTGCTGGCGCATGCCTTCGTCAAAGGTGCGGATGGTGCCGACCATCTCCACTTCATCGGGAATGATGTTGTAGCGGATGCCGCCGTTGATCGCGCCGAAGGTCAGCACCGCCGGTTGCTTGGACAGGTTGGCGCGGCGGCTGACGATGGTCTGCGCGGTGCCGACCAGATCGGCGGTGGCGACGATCGGGTCAACACCGTTCCACGGTGCCGAGCCATGCGTCTGGCGACCGATCACCTTGATCCCGAAGCGATCAGAGGCAGCCATCAATGGGCCGCCGCGCACCGCGATCTGGCCGGCCTGCACGCTGGAGAACACATGCAGGCCGAACACTGCCTCCGGCTTGAAGTCGGCAAACAGCCCTTCCTTCAGCATCAGTGCGGCACCGCCCTCTTCCGGCGGCGGCGCGCCTTCCTCGGCCGGCTGGAAGATCAGCATCACCTGGCCCGGCAGGTCCTTCTTCATTGATACCAGCGCTTCGGCCACGCCGAGCAGGGTGGCGGTATGCGCGTCGTGGCCACAGGCATGCATCACGCCCACGGTCTGCCCGCGGTACTGGTCGGTGGCCTTGGAGGCGAACGGCAGGCCTGTCTGCTCGGTCACCGGCAACGCGTCCATGTCCGCGCGCAACGCGATCTTCGGGCCTGGCTTGCCGCCTTCGATGATCGCCACCACGCCGTGGTGGGCGATGCCGGTCTTCGGCTTCAGGCCCATCGCACGCAGGCGCTTGGCGACCTCGGCCGAGGTGCGCGCCTCGCGGTTGGACAGCTCCGGGTGCTGGTGGAAATCACGACGCCATTCGACCACCTGGGCCTGCAGCCGCTGCGCGGCGGCGGTCACTTCCGGGCGTTGCCCGTCCTGGGCATGGGCAAGCGCCGGCAGGGCCAGCAGCAGGGCGGACAGCAGCAGCGAACGGCGCATCGCAATCTCCACAGCAAGAGGGTTCCAGCTGAATGTAGGGCAACACCGGCGCCACGGGAACCTCCGGCGCCGCATCCGGTCTTAGCGCCCGTCCCATCCGTCATGCAGGAAACGTGATGTGGCACAGGTATGCTTTGCGCATTGTCCCGGCGTCCCGTCCGGTCCAGCCCTCTCGGAGTCCTCGTAATGTCACGTGTTTGGAAGATCGTGCTGCTGGTCGTGGCGATCCTGGTGCTGGCCGTGGTCGGCCTGCGCGTCATCGGCGGGGGCAAGGACAAGGCTGGAAAACCTGCTGCGGGCGCGCGCCAGGGCGGCGAAGATCCGAATGCCGGTCCAGTGCCGGTGACCGTGGTGGAGGCCACGCGCCAGGACGTGCCGGTGTATGCCAGCGCGCTGGGTACGGTGACCGCGATGAACACCGTCACTGTCAGCCCGCAGGTCGGCGGCCAGCTGATGAGCCTGAATTTCCGTGAAGGCCAGGAAGTGAAGCAGGGTGATGTGCTGGCGGTGATCGATCCGCGCACCGCCCAGGCCAGCTACGACCAGGCCGCGGCAGCCAAGCGCCAGAACGAGGCCCTGCTGGCCACCGCGCGCTCCAACTACCAGCGCTCGAACGCGCCGGAGTATCGCCAGTACGTCGCCAAGACCGATCTGGATACACAGCGAAACCAAGTGGCACAGTACGAAAGCGCCGTGGCCGCCAACGAGGCCAGCATGCGCTCGGCGCAGGTGCAGCTGCAGTACACCCGGGTCACCGCGCCGATCTCAGGCATCGCCGGCATCCGTGCGGTCGACGCCGGCAACGTGGTCAGCGCCGGTACCGCGCTGGTCACGCTGACCCAGATCCATCCGATCCACGTGCTGTTCAACCTGCCCGAGCGCCAGCTCGGCGATGTGCGCCAGGCACAGGCCGCCGGCACGGTACCGGTGGCGGCGCTGGACCGCGCCGATTCGCACGTGCTGTCCGGCGACGGCAAGCTCGATGTGGTCGACAACCTGATCAGTGCCGACAGCGGCACGTTCAAGGCGCGCGCCGTATTCGACAACACCGACAACGGCCTGTGGCCGGGCCAGTTTGTCAACGTGCGCATGCAGCTGCGCACCATCGGCGGCGGCGTGGTCATTCCGACCCAGGCGGTGCTGCGTGGCCCGGACGGCGAGTACGTCTATGTCGTGCAGGGCGACAACACGGTGAAGATGCAGACCGTGCGCAGCGGCGTGGAAGTGGGCGACAGCCAGGTGCAGATCGCCGAAGGCCTGAAGGGCGGCGAGCGGGTGGTCAGTGAAGGCCAGTTCCGCCTGAAGCCGGGCAGCAAGGTCACCGCACTGAAGCCGGGCGAGACCCCGGCCGCACCGACCGAGGCCGAACTGAAGGCAGCCGAGCAGAAGAACGCAGGCGGCGGTGGCCGTCGCGGTGGTGGCCCGCGCTGAGCGCAGGCCACGGTT
>NZ_JBHHMJ010000647.1:0-7321 GCF_042136455.1 Stenotrophomonas sp. 3diitr2024 | reverse complement strand
GGCCGCTGGCCGGCAAGCCGATGGCGTTACATCGCCCGGGAGATCCACGCGATGCGTGGATATTCTCCGCGGGCAGCCACAGCGCCAACTAGGGTTGGCCGCTGCCGGCGGCAGGTCAGACAGTGCGCGCGGCTGTGATTGCCAGCCAGCGGCCGGCACTACCGGTAGATCCACGCCGTGTGTGGATGCGGCGCCAAACAGGGTTGGCCGCTCCTCACGGCAGGTCCGGAAGCGGACTTTTCCTGACCCATCACGCAAAAGCAGGCAAAAAAACGGCGCCCTGCGGGCGCCGTCTTGATCAGGATCGCATTGCAGGCCCGGATCAGGCGGCCCGCGGGACCTCGTGCGGTTCCTGCTGGCGGAACACCGATACTGCCTCGGTAAGCGTCCCCGCCTGCGTCTGCAGCTCGCGTGCGGCCGCGGTGGCTTCTTCCACCAGCGCCGCGTTCTGCTGCGTGGCCTGATCCATCTGCACCACGGTCTGGTTGATCTGCTCGATGCCGATCGACTGCTCCTGCGAGGCCGCCGAGATCTCACGCATCAGATGGCTGACATTCTCCACGCCGCCGACAATGCCCTGCATCCGCTGGCCGGCGTCGGCCACCAGCTGGGCACCTTCGCCCACCTGTCGGCCTGCCTCATCGATCAGCTTTTTGATTTCCTGTGCGGCGGCGGCGGAGCGCTGCGCCAACACGCGCACCTCGCTGGCCACCACGGCGAAGCCACGGCCCTGCTCACCGGCACGTGCGGCTTCCACCGCCGCATTGAGCGCGAGGATATTGGTCTGGAAGGCGATGCCATCGATCACGCCGGTGATGTCGCCGATCCGCTTTGAGGCGCCTTCAATCGCCTGCATGGTGTCGACAACCCGCTGCATCGCGGTGTTGCCGTCACTGGCGGCGTTCTGCGTGGACGCAGCCAGCTCACTGGCCTCGCGCGCATGCGCAGCGTTCTGGCGCACGGTGGCGGTCAGCTCCTCCATCGAGGCTGCGGTTTCCTGCAGGTGCGCCGCCTGGCGCTCGCTGCGCTCGGACAGCGCACCATTGCCTGCAGCGATCTCGCTGGCGGCGGTACTGATCGAGGCCGCGCACTGCTGGATGCGGCCCACCATGCGCGCCAGCTGGCCGGCGGTGGCGTTGGCATCACGCTGGATCGCGGCGAAGGCACCGTGGTACTCACCGTGCATGCGCCGATCGAGATCGCCGTTGGCCAGCGCCGAAAGCATCTGCCGCACGTCGTTGACGGTGCTGCCCAGCGTATCGAGCAGCTGGTTGATGCCACCGGTCAGGCCATCGAGGAAGCTGGCGCCTTCGGTTGCCTGCAGGCGCTGGCCGAGATCGCCGGCAGCGGCAGCAGCGACGATGCCGGCCACGGCGTTCTCCAGCGCCAGCTCCTGGGTACGGTCATGCCATTCCACGGCGAAACCGAGGCGCATGCCCTGTGCATCGAACACCGGGGTGACCACCTGGGCGAAGTGCACCGGGCCGATCTGTACCTTGCCGTTGTGGCTGGCCTGCAGGCCATTGAGGATGGCGCGGATGCGGTCCGGGTTGGCATGGAAGCGATGGATGCTGCTGCCGACCAGGCGTTCGGCATCGAAGTCAGGGAAGGCCTGGCGCAGTGTCGCCTGCTGGTTGCGCAGCAGAGCCACCACCGAGCGGTTCACATAGCGGATCACGTGATCATTGTCGGCGATCATCATCGCGGTGCGCGAGGCATCCAGCGCCTGACGGATCTGCGCATTCTCGGCATGCGCCTCAGCCTCACGCCCACGTTGGGCCTGGACGTGGCGCGCGGTATCGGCCAGCGCATGGGCCAACGAGCCGGGTGCATAGGATGCGGTGTCGGCATGTGTGCCCAGGTCGGTGCCCGTGGCGATGTCGCGGGCCAGCGCAGCCAGCCGGCGCGGGCCGTGGCCAAGCGCCTCGGTCTGCTGGCGCAGGCGCAGCGCGACCTGGCCGAGGAATGCCGTCAGCCCGGCGAACAGGCCCGCCTGCAGCAACGTAGGTCCCACTGCTGCGCCCTGCAGCAGCGGCGCCAACAGCGCGAGCGTGCCGATGCCGCCGGCCAGCCATACCGGCAGGCGATCACGATGGCTCAACAGCACGCCCAGCAGCAGTGCAATCGGCAACGCCGGTGACAGGCCCGCGATCGCGCACAGCCCTGCCAGCTGCAGCGACAACAACAGCGCCAGGCCATTGCGGGTGACGCTATGGCCCGCTTTGGGACCGGCCAGCCAGATGGCAGGCAGCACAGCGGCCGCAACCAGCGAGGCGGTCAGGACATGAGGCCCGCGCAGGGCCAGCACCAGGCCGGCCACCGCCAGTGCCGCACTGCCGATCAGCAATCGGCGGTCAGCGCGGTGGGCGAGCCGCTGCAGATGCGGCAGGCGGGCGGTATCGGGGGGGCGAGTGGATGCAGCGGACATCGGCGACTCCTGGATCAGCAGACGACAACGGCCACACGGTGACGCACGCACGAGTGCGTGGCCAGGGCATGGACCGGGAATTCGGGGAATGCGACGCAATCAACGTCGCGCAGACGGGGCGCCGTGACCACATCCTGTGGGTGACGGAGCAATGGAGCGGGCATGCGGACTTCCTTGCAGGACCAGACACACGCCGCAGGCCCGACCGGGCCCACGTGCTGCGGACGCAGTGGCCCGCAACTGATGTATCGGCCGGAAGTGCGCAGAATGAAGTGCAGCGGACGCTGCGACTCAGCCGGCGTTGTCGTTGCCGAGGAAGCGCAGGATCACCTCGGCGATGCGTGCCGGGTCTTCCATATGCAGGTGGTGGTTGCCGGGAAACACGGCCAGCCGTCCATCACGCAGGTGCTGCAGGCGATCACTGCGCATCGGCTCGGGATAGTAGGACTGCGCCGGCGTGGCATAGATCACCTGCGTCGGGCAGGTGATGGCCTGCAGCAGGTTGTCGATCTGGCCTTCGCTGAGGCGGATCGCGGTGGGCAGCATCAGGCGCGGATCACTGCACCAGCGATAGCCACCTTCGACCGGTTCCACGCCGCGCTCGACCAGCAGCCGCGCGCAGGGTTCGCTGAGCTGGTTGGTCATCATCCGCGCGCGGATCGGCGCGGCCAGGTCGGGGAATACGCGCAGCTGCTTGCGCGCCAGCGCGCGTGTGGCGTTCACATGTTCGCGCAGGCGATGCGCGGTTTCTTCCTCCGGCCCGCGCAGGCCGCCGAGTGCTTCGATCGCCACCAGCCGATCAACACGGTCGCTGACCGAGGCGGTAAGGCTGGCAATGCCGGCACCCATTGAATGGCCGAGCAGGCTGAATCGGTCCCAGCCCAGCGCGTCGGCGACATCGAGTACGTGGCAGATCGCGGCGGCCGTGGTGTAGCTGGCACCCGCCGGCAGGTGCGCGCTGTGACCGTGGCCGGGCAGATCGATGGCAACCAGCTGCAACGCCGACAGGTGCGGCGCCAGCGGCACGAAGCTGGCGGCGTTGTCGAGCCAGCCATGCAGGGCCAGCACGCGTGGGCCGCCGCCGTGGTTGCGCAGGCCGGCGACGCGTGCGCCCCCGACCTGGAGTTCAAACGGTTGCAGGCTCATGCCAGCGAGGACACGGCCAGCCGTGCCAAGGCGCGTGCATGCTCCGGCTCGGCGTTGAGGCAGGGGATGTAGCGCATCGTCGCACCGCGCTCGGCCAGTGTTTCGGTGAAGCCCAGCGCAACCTCTTCCAGCGTCTCCAGACAGTCGGTGGCGAATCCGGGGCAGACCACGTCGATCTGCTTCACGCCGGATTCGGCCAGCGCCCACAGGCTGGGCTCGGCATACGGCTGCAACCAGCGCTCGCGGCCGAAGCGCGACTGGTAACCCATCTGCCATTCGTCCTTGCCCAGGCCCAGTGCATTGGCGATGGCCTGCGCACTGGCCTCGCAGCGCTGCGGATACGGGTCGCCCGCGTCGGCCAGGCGCTGCGGGATACCATGGAAGGAAAACATCAGTTTCTGACCGCGACCGTGCTGTTCCCAGTAGCGGCGGATCGATCCGGCTACGGCCTCGACCCAGCCGGGATCGACCGAGTAATCCCGCACCAGGCTCACGGTCACGCCCGGGTTGCGGCGCTGCCACGCATCGACCCGGTCTTCGACCGAGGCGGTGGTGGTGGTGGAGTACTGCGGGTACAGCGGCAACACCACGATCCGGCGCGCGCCGTCGGCGGCAAGACGGTCGAGCTCGCCGGCCAGCGCCGGTTCGCCGTAACGCATCGCATGGCGTACCGTCAGGGTCGGCAGCAGGGCCTGCATGGCCTGCGCCAGCTGGCGCGTATGCACCATCAGCGGTGAGCCGTCGGGCAGCCAGACCTGGGCGTACTTGGCCGCCGACCGGCCGCTTCGCAGCGGCAGGATCAGCCCGCGCAGCAGCGGCTGCCAGAGCAGTGCCGGAATCGCGACCACGCGCGGGTCGGACAGGAATTCGGCCAGGTAACGGCGTACGGCGGGGGCCGTCGGCGTCTCGGGCGTGCCTAGGTTGACCGCCAGCACGGCGGTATCGGGTGCGTCGAGCATGGGCGGTATTGTCGCCTATCCGGCGCCGCACCGGGATGCAGGGTTCGGATTGCAGGCATAGCGCGCATCAATGCGGGCAGGGAACGCTCATTGGGGATTCATGACAACACCACTAATTTCAGTCACTTGCTATATTTTCCTATGGACTGACTTCTGGAGCCTGCCATGCGTCGCCCGATCCAAGCCCTGCTGATCGCCGCCAGCCTGCTGTCCAGCCAGGCCATGGCCGGACCGCAGGAAGACCAGCGCGCCCGCAACGCCGTGCGCGTGCTGGCCGAAATCCAGGAAATTCCTGAACAGGGCATTCCGGATAAATTGCTCGACGAAGGCCGCGCGGTCATCGTCATTCCCGACACGATCAAGGCCGGTCTTGTCATTGGCGGTCGTCGTGGCCACGGCCTGATGTCGGTGCGCATGCCCAATGGCGCATGGTCCAACCCGGTGTTCGTGAAGCTCACCGGTGGCAGCATCGGCTTCCAGGCCGGCGTGCAATCTTCGGATGTGGTTCTGGTGTTCCGCAACGACCGCAGCCTGGACAATCTGGTCAACGGCAAGTTCACGCTCGGCGCCGATGCTGGCGTTGCCGCCGGTCCGGTCGGCCGCAATGCCGCCGCCGCCACCGACGGCCAGCTGAAGGCCGAGATCTGGTCCTGGTCGCGTGCCCGTGGGCTGTTCGCGGGCGTCGCGCTGGATGGTGCGGTGCTGCAGATCGACGATGCCGCCAACCTTGACGCCTACGGCAGCAACACCACGCCGCGCATGATCTTCGAAGGTCGCGCCGCCGGTTCGCCGTCGATGGACGTGGTCGCCTTCCGTGATCGTCTGGAAGAGGCCACCTACGCCGCCCGCAACAATCGCAACGGCAACGGTGGCAGTGCACCGCGTCCGGCGGCGACCCCGGCGGTTGCGCCGGCGCCTGTTCAGGCAGCGCCGGCTGCCCCAACCGAAGCCACCACCGCGCCGCTGCAGAACGTGCCGCAGAACCCGCCGCCGCCGCAGCAGGGCTTCCAGCCGGTCAACGACGGCGAAATCCGCACGGAAACGCTGGGCGGAAACTGACTTTCGTCACGCGCGCCGGCTGACACCCGGTGCGCTATGCTCGACAGCCTGATCACTAACGTAACGAGCGTCTTTATGGGCAGTTTCAGCATCTGGCATTGGTTGGTCGTGCTGGCCATCGTCCTGCTGGTGTTCGGCACCAAGCGCCTGACCAGTGGCGCCAAGGACCTCGGCTCGGCGGTCAAGGAATTCAAGAAGGGCATGCGCGACGAAGACAAGCCGAACGCGCAGCTGGGCGATGAGTCGCGCAGCCAGGACGCCTCGCGCACCGCGCAGGACGAGCACGACCGTAACGCTCGCTGATCCGGAGCGGTTGCGGTGTTCGATATCGGCTTCAGCGAACTGCTGGTGATCGCGGTGGTCGCCCTGGTGGTGCTCGGTCCCGAGCGCCTGCCCAAGGCGGCCCGCTTCGCCGGCCTGTGGGTGCGCCGTGCCCGCAATCAGTGGGATTCGGTGAAACAGGAACTGGAACGCGAACTGCAGGCCGAGGACATCAAGCGGCAGATGCAGGAGGTGCGCCAGGGTATGCAGGACACCGAGAACCAGCTGCGCGCCAGCGGTGAGGCGATCCGTCGCGAAGCGCAGGAGGCGCAGCAGCAGGGCGATACGCTGGCGCAGGAGGTTCGCGCACCGGCGCCTGCGGATCTGCCGCCGCATATGAGCGCTGCGCCCGATGCCGATGCGCCGGCACAGGAGAGCGTTGCTCCCGAGCCGACGCCGGCGACACCCCCTGAAGCCGGTGCGCCGCCGCCGCAGAGCAGCCCGGAGCGCCAGCCATGAGTGAACAGGATTTCGGCGAAAGCTCGCTGGTCGAACATCTGGTGGAGCTGCGCGGCCGCCTGGTGCGCGCATTGCTGGGCCTGGGCGTGGTGCTGCTGGCGCTGCTGCCATTTACCCAGAAGCTGTACAACGCGCTGGCCGAACCGCTGGTCTCGCAGCTGCCCAACGGGCAGACGATGATCGCGACTAATCCGGCCGGTGCCTTCTTCGCGCCATTGAAGCTGACCTTCTTCGTGGCCCTGTTCGTGGCGGTGCCGTGGCTGCTGTACCAGCTGTGGGCCTTCGTCGCCCCGGGGCTTTACGCGCGTGAGAAGCGCCTGGCGGTGCCGCTGCTGGTGTCTTCGGTACTGCTGTTCTACACCGGCTGTGCCTTCGCCTACTTCCTGGTGCTGCCGGCGGTGTTCCATTTCCTGACCACCTTCAGCCCGGACGTGATCGCGATCACCCCGGATGCGAATGCCTACCTGGATTTCGTGCTGGCGATCTTCTTCGCCTTCGGTGGCAGTTTCGAACTGCCGGTGGCGATGGTGATCCTGGTCCTGCTGGGCTGGGTGACGCCGCAGCAGTTCAAGGAAGGCCGTGGCTACGCGATCGTCGGCATCTTCGTGCTGGCGGCGGTGCTGACCCCGCCGGACGTGGTTTCGCAGCTGATGCTGGCGATCCCGATGTGCCTGCTCTACGAGCTGGGCATCCACGCCGCACGCTGGCTGGTGCCGTCGTCGGCCGTGAAGAAACCCGCCGCCTGAAAAAAACAAAAGGGGACGGAGGGGATTAAGTCGTTATCGGCACAGTGGCACAAACGACTTAATCCCCACCGTCCCCTTTTTCGTCAGGCGTGGAAGATGTCGCTTGAGGTCGGGGTGGTCGGGACCGGCGGTGCGGCGCGACTGCCACGGTGCACGAACATCTGCTTCCACGCGGCATAGACCGCGCCGACATACAGCGGCAT
>NZ_JBHHMJ010000630.1:0-5618 GCF_042136455.1 Stenotrophomonas sp. 3diitr2024 | reverse complement strand
GCACGTCACGGAGGCCGGCCGCCGGCTCCACCCGCAGGCAGCTGCCGCGCGGGCCGTCAGCTGCCTGGCAGTCACGCTCGATCAGGCGCCACAGCGCATCGGAATGGACGGGCGGCGGAGGCGGCGCGCTCGCACAGGCGGACAACAGCAGCAGGGGCGACAGCAGCAACGAGCGCAGGGACACGGCGGCGACTCACGGAACAGGCACGGCAGGCGGCGCCGCACTGCATTCTAGCCAGCGCGGTGCTGCAATCAGTAGGTGCCGAACGGCACTTCAACCACGATCGGAGCCACGCCCTCGCCCGCCTGCAGGGTGTAGCGGTCCAGTGCGCCATCATCTTCGGCGTGCGGCTGGCGCTGGAAATGCAGGGGATAACGGTCATCACCCAGGCACACGGCGCTGCCATCGGCCTCCAGCGCGGCACCTTCGGGAATCAGCAGCCCCCCCAGGTCGCTGTAGGCCCCCGGCACATCGGTGAAACCATAGTCAGCCAGTTCATCCACGCGCTGCATCGCATAGACGTGCGGCAGGTAGGGGCGTGCCGGGCTGCGGCCATTGCTGAGGTCGGTCACCCAGGCCTGTGGCAGGTGGTATTGCTCGCGCAGTGCGGCCACGCCCAGCGACGGGCTGGCCACCTGCAGGCAGCACACCGCGCGCTTGCCCTCACGATCGACAATGGCGAATCGATCGCCGCGGGTGGCGGCCTGCGGCAGCATCGCGAACGCCAGGTTGCGCTGGGCGGGTGCGTAGCCTGCCTCGGTCTGCAGGTTGCGCCAGGCACCGAACACCGGCGCTTCCGCAGCGGCGTCCGGCGTCGGCTCGATGGCAGAGGCGGCAAACGCCACGCCCAGCACCGACACTGCCAGTACTCTTCTCGCCCTGCGCTTGTCGCGCAAACTGCCTGCCGTCATAGCGTATCCAACACCTGCACCGGAATGGCCCGGCCTGCCCGCTGGCGTGCTGCCAGCCATCCCTCCCACTATGCAATGACCACGCTGTGCCGGCAATGACCGGAGTGCTGACGCCTTTCGCGCGACGGGTGCTATCGTTCCGCCATCTTCCCTGCGCAGGAGCGCTCGCATGTCCGCCTTCCGTCTGTCCCTGTTACTGCCTGCGTCGGCCCTGCTGCTGTCGGCCTGCGTCAGCACCCCTGGCCCGCAGGTCAAGGGTACCGGCCACTGCGATGCCAGCCAGCTGGGCTGGGCAATCGGCCAGCCGGCCAACGAACCCAACATCCGCCGCCTGTCCAGCGAGAGCGGCGCCGGCCTGGTCAACCCGATCGGCCCCAGCACCATCACCACGAAGGACATCCGCCAGGATCGCCTGCGCGTGTACGTGGACAAGGACAACATCATCACCGCTACCCGTTGCGAGTAAGCGCCGCCTCAGTTTTTGTAGAGCCGAGCCCACGCTCGGCTGCTCTGCGGTCGGGCCACGCGAGAACCCGAGTCGAGCATGGCTCGGCTCTCCAGGGCTCAGGGTTCGGTATACCCCGCGCAGTCCGGCAGCGCCTGGTCGGGGTGGAACATCCCCTCCCCGAAGCGGAACAGCCGCGTGTAGCTGCACACAGGGTCCTGCTCGGTGCGCAGGTCCTTCTTCTTCAGCGGGCCCTTGGCCAGCGAATCCTCGAAACGCGAAACGCCCGCCGGAAAGCGGGTTGCCACCGTCTGGTAGCGCAGCACCGGCATGCCCTCGGCCACCGGATCCAGCCCGAGCCTGGCCGAGAACCCGTATTCGTCGTGGCAGGCACCTGCGCGCTGCTTCATGTCCTGCTCGCTGAAACACGCACGGATCATCGCATTGCCCAGCCATGGCACCGTCAGCACGTCGTCGTCCACCTGGATGTCGTCCTGCAGGTGGCGCACGCGTGCCAACTGCAGCGTGGACGCGTCGGCACCTCCACCGGAGTACATGGTGCCGAACTTGACGATGCCGCCTACCAGCACATTCTGGTGGGCGCGCTGCTGCCGGTCGGTCACCGGCTGATCGCTGCCGATACCCGAAGCCAGGCGCACGATCCACGGCCACAGCGACAGCTCGCTTTCCTGCGGCACGTCGATGCTGACGTGGTAGGTATGCGCTTCGCTTTCGCCGGCCACCCGTTCAGAGACTTCCAGCGTCGTTGGCCGATCACCGTCCTCGGCCACCGGTTGCACACGCACGCACCAGACACGATCAAGCGTGCAGTACTGCGTGCGCACTTCGCCCTGCCCGCCCTGTTCCAGCACCTGCCCCAGCGGTTCCATCACGTTGCCGGCGGCATCGCGCTGCTGCGGCAGGATAGAAGACTGCGCCAGCGCCAGCAGCGGGGTCGCCAGCAATGCAGCGCACAGGGCGGCGCGGACGGGAATGGAAGGCATGGGCGGCTCCTGTGGCTGGGATTCCGATGGTAACCGTTACCCGGACGGCGGCGGACCTGCCCGGCATCGCCCTTGTAGCGTCGAGCCACGCTCGACTGCCCTGTCCGTCCTCAATGCCCACTGCAATCGCAGCTGCCCCACCCCTTCGCCTTCGACGTCTGGCCAATACCCGGGTTGAAGGTATTGCTCGGGTCCAGCTGCCGGTAGAAACCTGCCAGCGCCGGCTTGGCCGGGTACAGGTGGCCGACGTTGTGCTCGGCCGGATACTCGGCGCCACGCTGGTCCAGCAGCGCCCACATCGCATGCTCGATCGCCACCGGGTCTTCGCCCTTGCGCGCGATGTAGTCCTGGTGGAACACGTGGCACAGGAAGTGGCCGTAGTACAGCTTGTGCAGCAGGCGGCCGTCGATATCGGCCGGCAACTGCTCGAACCAATCCGTATCGTCGCGGCGCAATGCGATATCCAGCGCGACGATGTCCTGCACCTGCTCACGATGCACTTCGCGATAGCGGACTGCCGCACCGGCCACCGCGAAGCGATGCAGGAACGCCTTGCGTCCCTCCTCGGCCGTGCAGTGGAAATAGCCGCCTTCGTGCCCGGCGAAGAACCCGCGCAACCAGGCCTCGGTTTCCGCAGCGTCCTGGGCAGAGACCTTCAGCAACAGGTGATGCTCGTAGCGTTGCCGGAACTCGCCCATGCGCTTTGGCAGGTGCGAGGGCAGCAGGCCGGTCAGCACCTGCATCACCCGGTCGGTCACCCCGCGCAGGCCCAGCCGTTCGAACCAGCCATCGACGCGGCTCTTCAATGCGAACGCCGCGGGCACACGGGAGGTACCGAGGCGATCGATCAGCAGGAAGCTGTCCTTGCCGTAGCGCTCGCCGATGTCATAGGCATCGCGGTGAATGTACTCGCCCGCGATCGGCAGGCGCTCGAAGCCGGTCAGCAGCTGGCGACGGATCGCGGTGAGGCTGTCGGTGCGATTGCTGCCGATATAGAAGACCTCGGCAGCCTCCTTCTCGAAGGTGTCCAGGCGCACCGCGAACACTGCCAGCTTGCCGGCAGATCCCGCTGCCTCGAAGTGGCGGCTGGGATCCGCATTGAAGCGTGCGGGAGTATCGGCATCGACTTTGCGTACTTCCTCGGCATAGCGTGGATCGGAAGCCGCACGGCCGTCGCCATCGCCCACGTCGGCGGCCGTGTAGTCACCGGCCTGCAGGCGCTGCAGGATCTGCTCGGGCGTATCACCCAGCGCGATGCCCAGATGGTTGACCAGCTGCAACTGGCCCTGCGCATCGACCTGCGCATACAGCGCCAGCTCGGTGTAGGCCGGGCCACGTCGCACCAGCGCGCCACCGGAGTTGTTGCAGATGCCGCCCAGCACCGAGGCACCGATGCAGGACGAGCCGATCACCGAATGCGGTTCGCGACCCAGCGGGGCCAGCGTCTGCTCCAGGCGGTCCAGCGTGGCACCGGGCAGGCACAGCACCTGGCGGCCTTCGTTCAACAACTGGATGCCGGTCAGGCGCAGCGTGTTGACCAGCACGATCGGCCGGCCATAGTCATCACCGTCCGGGGTCGAGCCGCCGGTCAGGCCGGTGTTGGCCGCCTGCAGGATGATCGCCGCGCCGCCCTGCACCGCTGCCTGCAGCACGCGCCACAGTTCCAGCAGCGTCCCCGGGCGCACCACCGCCAGCACTGGGCCATCGCCGAAACGGTAGCCGCGGCGGAAGCGGCGCGTAGCCTTGTCGCCGGTCATTACATGGCGATTGCCGACCGCATCGCGCAACTGTGCCAGCACGGCGTCGTGCCCGCTCATGGCAGGCTGACCAGCGAGTCGCGGCCGATGTCGGCGATGCGGCGCGCACCGGTCAGGGTCATCGCCACGCGCATTTCCTTGGCGATCAGGTCCAGCAGGTTGGCCACGCCGGCCTCGCCGTGCGCGGCCAGCGCATAGATGAAGGCGCGGCCCAGCAGCACGGTATCGGCCCCCAGCGCCAGCATGCGCACCACGTCCAGGCCAGTGCGGATGCCCGAATCGGCGAGGATCTTCAGGTCGCCCTGCACCGCATCGGCGATGGCCGGCAACGCACGTGCGGTGGACAGCACGCCGTCCAGCTGGCGGCCACCGTGATTGGAGACCACGATGCCATCGGCACCGAACTTCACCGCATCACGCGCGTCATCCGGGTCGAGGATGCCCTTGATCACCATCGGGCCCTTCCAGAATTCGCGGATCCACTCCAGGTCCTTCCACGAAATGGAGGGATCGAAGTTGCTGCCCAGCCAACCGATGTAATCCTCCAGCCCGGTCGGGTTGCCGCGGTAGGTGGAGATGTTGCCCAGGTCATGCGGGCGGCCGAACAGGCCCACGTCCCACGCCCAGTGCGGATGGGTGATGGCCTGGCCGATACGGCGCAGCGAGGCATTCGGGCCGCTCATGCCCGAGTGTGCATCGCGGTAGCGCGCGCCCGGCACCGGCATGTCCACGGTGAACACCAGCGTGGTCACGCCGGCGGCCTGCGCCCGCTCCAGCGCGTTGCGCATGAAGCCACGGTCGCGCAGCACGTACAGCTGGAACCACATCGGCCGCTGGATGGCCGGTGCCACTTCCTCGATCGGGCACACCGACACCGTGGACAGGGTGAACGGGATGCCGCGGCTGTCGGCCGCGCGCGCCGCCTGTACCTCGCCGCGCCGCGCATACATTCCGGTCAGGCCGACCGGCGCCAGCGCCACCGGCATCGCCAGTTTTTCGCCGAACAGCTCGGTTTCCAGGCTCAGGTCGGACATGTTGCACAGGATGCGCTGGCGCAGCGCGATGTCGGACAGGTCGGAAACGTTGCGCTTCAGCGTGTGCTCGGCATACGCGCCGCCATCGATGTAGTGGAACAGGAACGGCGGCAGCCGGCGTTCGGCAGCAGCACGGTAATCGGTGGAGGCGGAGATGATCATGGGGTCAACCGTGGGGGGAAGGCAGGCGCGAGGCCCGCGCACGCCGGGCTTCGTTGTCATCGAGGGTGCGCAGCGTGGTGTGCACGAACTCGAGGTGGGCATGCGCGGCGGCGCGCGCGCGTTCGGGGTCGCCGGTCAGCACCGCATCCATCATCTCGCGGTGCTGGTCGGACAGCGGCGAGAAGTCACGGAAGTAGTCCAGCCCGCACTCCCCCACCGCCACCACTTCCGGATGCGCGTGCAGCGCGCGCATCTCGGCATCGCATTCCTCGGTGTATTCCACCGCGTGGTGCGGGTGCACGCC
>NZ_JBHHMJ010000616.1:0-487 GCF_042136455.1 Stenotrophomonas sp. 3diitr2024 | reverse complement strand
CTTCGAATTCCAGCGTGCACAGCGAGTGCGTGATGCCCTCGATCGAATCACCCAGCGCATGGGCGAAGTCGTACATCGGGTAGATCGGCCACGCGTTGCCGGTGTTCTGGTGCTCGACGTGCTTGATGCGGTACTTGGACGGATCGTGGAACTGGCGCATCTTGTCGCTGCAGCCGCCACCCGGGCCACCATGCAGCATCACCACCGGCTTGCCTTCCGGGTTGCCGCACTGTTCGAAGTACAGCGCCGGCGAGGTATCGGCCACGATCAGGCTGACTCGTTCGCGTTCGGCCTGGAACAGTTTGGTATGGGCGCGACCGGTGCGCGCCGTCACACGCCAATCGATGTGGCGCGCGTCGAACCGTTCGCGGTGACGCTGCTGCTGCCACTGTTCTTCGCCATGACCGGCCTGCGCATGCGCGCCGATACGCTGCAGGCCAGCGATGTCCTGTTGTGCGTGGTGGTGATCGCGGTAGCCACGACGGGC
>NZ_JBHHMJ010000611.1:0-321 GCF_042136455.1 Stenotrophomonas sp. 3diitr2024 | reverse complement strand
GCGCAGGCCGGTATCCATGCCGCGCTTTTCCTGGGTTTCCAGTTCAGCCTCGGATACACCGCCCTGCTTCAGGTCGGCCAGCATCGCGGCCAGTTCCGGGTTGTTCTTCGCTGCGTGCCAACGCAACCGGGTCCCCGATCTCGAGGATGGTCACCCAGGCCGCCGCCAGGTCCCGGCCATCGTGATGCAGCACCGGCGTGCGCGTGGCCATCGCGTTCCAGCGGATGATCGAACGGATGCGCCATTCCAGCTCGGCATTGCCCGGGCTCTTGGCCTCGAACTGCGGTTCGATGGTGTTGACGTATTCGGTGGTGGGAGAGA
>NZ_JBHHMJ010000610.1:0-269 GCF_042136455.1 Stenotrophomonas sp. 3diitr2024 | reverse complement strand
GACCGGCGCGGTATCGGCCGGTACGGGCGGCAACGCGGCCAGCTCGACGTCGCGGGTTTCGCCCAGCAGCTTCAACAGGCGCTCGGTCTCGGCCTGGGTGACGAAGCCGGAGCTCTGCAGGCCCGATGGGATCACCGACTTCGGCATCTTCATCGGCCTGGACGGCGGCATCGACGGCCTGGTCCACCTGTCCGACATCAGCTGGAACACCACCGGCGAAGACGTCGTTCGCAACTTCAAGAAGGGCGATACCCTGGACGCCGTCGTCC